>NZ_BCMR01000007.1:0-29526 GCF_001653015.1 Rickettsia sp. Tenjiku01 | reverse complement strand
TTTATATTACCGCCGGTATTATTAATAAGGGTTTGAATTATACCTGTTTCTTCACTTAAAAGACTAGCTAATAAATGCAAAGGTAATATTTGCTGATGATCATTTTTAGCAGCAAGTGATTGGCTACTAGCTATCGCTGATTTAGCATGTGCAGTAAATTTATCAAAATTCATATAAATAATATATTTTAATTAATAAAGTTAAATATTTTTAGACTATTTTTATATAATAATTTTTAATTAAAATAACAAGAGATGCACAACTACATATAGAATATTATAATGCTTTCATCATTAAAAAAACAATTTGATAACGATAAGGAGTTTTTATTAAATCATACAAAAGAATTTTTAACCACACCCGGAGTAGGCGTTACTTTAGAAACAAATAGAGCGAAAATTGAAGAAGCTGTTGAAAAAGGCAGCTTTACCGAGGCATTACAGGGTTTAGCAATGTTACGTCATGAGAAAACTGGTATAAAGCTTACTAAAATTGAAGGGAAAAACGGTGAAACTCCAATATTAATACGTGATGGTCGTAACAATCCCAATGAAAAAATTGTTTTAGGCACTAAAGCTTTTGAAATGCAATATTTAAATGCTATCAGAGGAGCGATAAACATAGCAAAGGGCAACAATAAACCTGAGATTGTGCTGAAATTAAATAAAGAAGCAGTAAAATTTATTAATAGTTTTAATGCTTTGAATATGGAAAAATCACAAGAAAACATCTCAAAAAATAGGCAAGCTGAAATTGACAGTGTTGCTGAATTGCTAGGAAAAAATGGTATTAAAAATGCTCATAAAAAATTAAATGTTGCTAAAGATTTTCAAAATTTCAATGATGAGCATTGTAATATAGTAACTTTGTCCAAAGTCATCAATGATGAGGGAAAAGAGCATATTGTAGTCGAAGCGGAAGTAGCTTTTAAAGGCTTGACAGAAGAACAAAAGCAAGAATATCAAAATAGAGACGGTAAAAACTGGTATAATGTAATGCCTGAATGCGAGAGGAAGCTTGTTGATCAGTATATTGATACAAATTAAAACGGTAGACATGTTATCCCAACCCAGTTACGACAAATTGTTGGCATGAAAAACGCCTTTGAGAAAATTGGGGCAATAACCGACAAAGACGGTAAAAATTTTGAAACATTGCTTACATCTAAACATGCAGGTACATTAGCCTCAATTTCAAATGATATAGATTCTAGACAAAAAATTACCGACTTAAATGCACGCCAAGCTCAAGAATGGCTTGAAGACGGCGTTACTCTTCATACTAATACATTAAACTCAGGTCCTATAGGAGCTGGCAATAATCCCACAATTGTTGATCAGACAAAAAAATCTATGGAAAAAATGTCGGTGGGAAAAATACTAATACTCCTCTTAATTTATTTAGGCTTATAGGAGTAACAAATAACTTTGCAGGAGTGAGTGATACTTTAAACAAAATAGCAAAAAATTTACCGACTGAAAAAGGAATTGATGAATTAAAAGCACATATTAAACCGAGAAGCAAATTTGAACATTTTTTTTAGGATAAATACACCTAAAGGAAATGCAGCAGAAACAATTAACAATGCAAATTTAACGGATCAGGAAAAAGAAATATTAAAAAAAGCTGTAACATTAAGAAAAAATATTGAACAAGCAGATATTCCTTTTAGAGTATCCTTCGAGACAAAACTTCCTTTTATATCTTTTGATAAAGAAAATATTAATCTAAATATATCAGATGCCTTAAGTAATTTAACAGCGAAAATAAGACAAAATACACAAGGAACTAAAACCACTAGTTTAATAAAATTGCCTCAGGAAGAAATATGCACAATGTGTGCCAGCAGCGGTAAAGATAGAGAAGGGCTTAATGAACATAATAAAATATCTCAAGCAGTATCAAAATATACCGGTATAAAAAGAAACAGACATCGATAAACAATTACTTAAAAACTGTCATATTACTTCAGCAAGCAGGTAGTATTTATGCAGGCGGTGCAACAATAGGTTGTTACGGCACTAAAAAAGAAAATAAAAGAGTCATTCCAAAAATTAGAAAAGAAACACTTGCTGCTATAATGGCACAAACTAATAAAATTGCAGACAAAAAAAAGATGGATAAAAGATAGATGCAGAATATGAAAAAAATCACCCTAGAGAATCTATCGCAATACGCAGTGATAGGAAAGTTGTTAAACCGTTAACTAAATCGGTATCACAGCTTAAACTAAGTATAACCCCACCGGTTAAATTTAATATAAAGTCAAAATATAGTATGGAGAAATAATGTCAGAACTTGCAATTGTAACAGGCGGTACTAGAGGAATAGGTAAAGCTACCGCTTTAGAATTAAAAAATAAGGGTCTTACGGTAGTTGCTAATTTTTTCAGCAATTACGACACTGCTAAAGAAATAGAAGAAAAATACGGTATAAAAACCAAACGCTGGAATATTGCAGATATTGAAGAATGTAGAAAAGCAGTAAAGGAAATTGAAGAGGAGTTTAAAAAACCGGTAAGTATTCTTGTAAATAATGCCGTATTACCAAAGATAAAATGCTACATAGAATGAGTCATCAAGATTGGAATGATGTGATTAACGTTAATCTCAATTCTTGCTTTAATATGTCTAGTAGCGTAATGGAGCAGATGCGAAACCAAGATTACAGTCGTATAATAAATATCAGTTCAATTAATGCTCAAGCAAGGCAGGTTGGGCAGACTAATTACTCTGCTGCTAAAGCTGGAATTATCGGCTTTACTAAGGCCCTTGCTCGTGAAACTGCTTCTAAAAATATCACCATTAACTGTATAGCTCCAGGGTATATTGCAACCGAAATGGTAGGAGCAGTACCCGAAGACGTGCTTGTTAAAATCGTTAATAATATCCCCAAAAAAAGACTAGGACAGCCGGAAGAAATAGCTAGAGCCGTGGCATTTTTAGTTGATGAAAATGCCGGATTTATCACAGGTGAGACTATTGCTATCAACGGCGGCCATAATATGATTTAAACAATTAACTAATAATAGATTAGAATATGAAAGAGATCGTAAACCAATTAATCTCTAAAGGAAGAGAACTTTTAAGTAAAAATGAATATAAAGAAGCAATTAATATATTTACCTTAAATTAAACAATATAAAGGTTTTCTACATATCTATTATTATGAAGGCATCACTTACTTGTATTGGGGAGAGTATTATAATAATGTTGAACAAACAGACCTTTACCTTAAGGCAGTAGCTTCATTACGACAAACAGCTCTATATACATCTAAACCTAAAGATACTGATGTTTTATTAGGAAAAGCTTTTTATAAAGCAGGCAAATTAAGCGAAGCTGGTACTGTACTTAACAAATATATATATCTTGTCCAGAGAATGAGGAAGAATTTCAGGAAATGCTCAGTCAAATAACTCCAGAACTTAATAAAACTAATAATTCACCGATGTTATCGAGAGATAGTAGTCAATTAACTTCGTTTAATAAAAAAGATTCGCATGATATAATAGAAGTGAGTCAAACATTAAATGCATTAATAAGCATAATAGCTAAACATGACCACGATATAGCCCGACATACGCAAGCAATTGCAGACATAAAAAAATGTTACAATCTGCAAATGTTGGGTATACTGCAGATATAAACAACCAAATTAAAGAATTGAAAGTCATTAACCCTAAATTAGAAGAATATTATAAATGTTTTAATATGGCTTTACAACAATGTATGTATTGCTGCTAGTGCTGTAAGTAACGGCCTAGTAGTTCCTGATGTAGGGTATTTAACGTGTGAGTGCCTCTTCTCTTATAAAATGGGTTTGTTATCTTGGCGACATAGCAGCGTCCGATTTTTTTAATTCTATTGCCACTGCTCTAATAGCAGTTCTGCATGATGCCGGTGATAATATGTTTAACTCTAAGGAAGAAAAAAAACTAGTAGATGTACTTACTAAATTTTGTAAAATGATTAATAAACAATCTGATATAACCCCTGTAGGACAAGATCTACAGAGATTAGCTTTACTTTTTGCTAATTTAAGGAGTGTAGAAATCAAAAAAATAATGAGACAGATTTCAGTAATTTCTTTACGACTAAATTGCCAATGCACAATAAATTTTTTCGTTATGATACCAAATAATATCAAAGAAATGAATAGTAATTCTATGGAAAAATTAGCGTTTCAAGATACTATTTATTTGATTAGTTATATGTATCATCATGCAGAGGATATATTAAAAGAGTTCTAAATCGTTGTTAAATCAAATTTTAACTACTACAAAAGAAGGATTAAGCACATCATGGGATGATATAAAGAAAACTACTCCCGGCAATGTAGAGTACGATTTATGGCAAATGGAAAAGCAAGTACCTGAATCTGAAATAATAACTGAGAAAACAAAAAGCGGACAGCTGCGAAGTATAAAGATATCTTGCTTTTCGGTCGATTGCTCAAAACCACTTTAAAAAAAATAGCGATTTCTTCAACCGGCATCAGAAGAGGAGTTGAAGATTTTCTTAATCAAAAATATTTTGCTGATAAATTTACTTAAGAAGAACAAGGTTGTTTTGTCTTATTCTTAGCATATAAAATATTTAGATATGGTAATAAGGTATGTCTCAAATATTTTAGCGAGCAACAGCCAGAGCTAATTACAAAAATTTTCGATGATTATCCTCATTTATTTTTTAGGAGAGAGGCAATCAACATATGTATTAAAATAAAGATGGTAGACAAAAAGCATTAGATGCAATAAAGTTAAAATCGTCAGATAAATTTTTTAAAGATTGCTTTGATACAGTATTCCCTAAGGTAGATGTTGTTGTAAACCTCATATTTGAAGAAGAACCTAAACCGAAGCACGTACCTAATGAACCTGAGCTTGTATTTAACTTAGAGCTCATACCTTTAAATATAGACGAAAATGATGATGTACTACCAACAAGTAATGTAGAAAATAACCACTAAATTTTTAAAATGACTAGCATATATCACATTCTTGACCATGTTCCTGCTATTTATAAGCAGGACATGGAAATAGAGTATGAGCATTTGGCTATGCAATTAATTAAGTCCGGTAAATTACGAATAGATACCGATGATTGCTGCAATTTTGCAAGGTTTACCGAACCTGCTCTTAATATAAGCTTAATGGTTAGTCAAGAAGAGCTAACAAGCCCGCATTTAATCCCTGAAACTACCAAGCTTTTTCAAAATTTATACAGAAATTCCGCTTCAGATCAAAAAATAAAATCAATTTTCGATAATTTAAAAAAGCAAATACAAAAGCTACAGCCGGTTAAGAAAGAAGTAACCGAAATGCTAGCACGTATTTTTGTTCAGTCGGCTCATCCGATCGTAATAAGGTGGCTTCTTCTTAATAAGACGGAAGTATTTCTTACCTACTCACATAATATCGGCGATATGATGGATATGGTTAGCTGGCAACGAGTAGGCGGTAATAGCGGTATGCAAAGCACTAACGGCAAGGACGTAGCTATTTTTGTTTCATGCGGCGGTAATCCTTTTGCTGAAAACAATAAAGATCATCCGACTTACGGCAACGGCTTTGCTGCGGCAGCAAGACTTCAGATTATCGCAGCCCAAGAGCTTGGGCATTTTGCCGATATAAAGAGAGATGATAAAGGCAGGCAAATAACTCGCCATTCAGCTAATTTTTCCGGTACTAAAGCTACCGATAAAGTACGGATTGCTAGAAAAAATGACATAATACATTGTCATAATTTGCTGAGTAAGCTCCTTAAAGCAGGTATGAAAAAGCAATTAGATTATGAAACGAAACTTAAATTTTATAATGCAAATAAAGTTAGCGGCTTAAAAGTTTATGCTATAAAATTCATGATTTTTATATATAAATTTCGGCTTTTAAATTATAGCAGTAGGAATAATCTAATATTTGTAAGAAAATTTAAAACCGATGAATATATGGCATTAATGATTGATGCTATGTTTAAAGATATGCAAGCTAATTTATCACCGGCAGCTGACGTGTATAAAAATAAAAACCCTGAAATTGAAGAAGCGATAGCCTGCATTGAAGCCTTAGCAAGAGTACCACAACAAACCGTAAAATGGGGATATTTAACTACCAAAGAAACTATGCATGACCTTTATAAAATATATTATAACGAGGTTATACCTTCTTTAATTACTAGCTATAATGCTATCACCGGTGAAAATTATCAACGTGATTTTAAAAAGCCAAAAAGTAATTTCTTTTCTAAAATCAATATCTTTAGTAACAAAAAGTTAGTACTAAAACCGGTTAGGGAATTATGAGTATACTGATGTGAAATGAAGAATGGTAGACGAAGATTAACTTCAAAAAGAGCAAGAAATTCACAAGGCGATGAGGCATTGCTGCGTGGATATTGTTTTTTCGTCATTGCAAGGAAAATTACAAAGTAATTTGACAAAGCAATCTCAGGAGTTTGTTATTATTTCATGAGATTGCCACGCAGCCTACGGCTGCTCGCAATGACGATTTGGTATCCCGCACAGGAATGATATTTTTAGAACAATATCTTTAACTTCATGAACCTTTGGTGGCTAGTATATCTGCTGCGTAAATTACAGTTATACGTTGCAAATAGCTCAATATTCTTATGAGCGGTAAGTAAACTTGCACCTACATTATAGCCGACTTTCGGTGTGCTGCTATTTGTAGTGTTCTCAAAGTAATTATCTGCCCAAATAAATCTAGCTTTCACCTTAGGTTGCTTATTGCTAAAGCTATTTTCTACAGAAGCATGTAGTCCCGGTACTATTTGAGTATCGTTTGATAATCTCTTAGGAGCGGTTAATTTTATGCCTGCAATCCCTGTAGTTAAGTTACCGGACTTACCAGCGACATACATATTATTCACACCTGTACCGGTTTGCTGCATTATAAGTATATCCATTAGGAACAAATCCATCTCCATTACTCATCCTCAAAATTGATAGGGCGGCTACATCATTCGCCGTGTGAACCCTATTAATATTAATCACAATACTTGTACCGAATGCCGTAGGGAGATTTTGAAAAACTATACCGCTTTCTCCTAAAACATTTATAGTAATATTACCTTCAAGTACTACATCACCGGTAAGAATTACGTTACGTCTAAGATCGAATGTCGAGCCATTAACGTTAGCATTACCGTTAATTGTAATGTCCTGCGTGCGAATATTATAAGTTCCCGAATCAAAATTAGTTTGTCTAGAATGAATATCATTATGCAATTTGTGTTCATGATTACCTTCAAACATCACTTTAGAAACTTGTTTGGTTTGTGAGCCGATTTCATGAATATCAGGAATCTTTACGAAAGTTACCTCTCCTCTCATAGTTTTAGTAGTAGTAATATTACCGGTAAAACCTTTATTAACCCTTACCTTCCCAAAACTTATAAACTCTAAATTCCCTGTATCTATTACACTGCCGTTGCGATGTTTCCTATCAACTTTTTCTTCAAATACAAACTCAATAGATTCAACGGCACTAATATCATTACCGGTAATGGTTAGCTCAGAACCTGTTCCATTACCGCTTATAAGCTTTAGCTGTGCTTTTGCATTATTATTGGCACCATATGCAAGAGGTGCTCCTAAAGCATTTTGAACTGCCCTTTGAGTTTGCAGATTGTCAACGTTAGTTATATTGTTAATACTAACTCTTGTAGTTGGATTGCCTTCAATAATAGTAAATACCCCATTAAAACCATAAAGATTAATATCATTAATATTTTTAATATTTTGGGCAAAATTAACCATATGGTTATTTTCTACGATAATAATATTGTCATTATCTTGTGGAAGATAATGGTTGTGATTATATCTTCAATCATTCATCGTACCTATATTAGAAGATGGATTTCCCGCCGGAATAATATCCGCCGCAAAGCCTCCCATACTTGCAAGCAGCCCGATACTACTGGTTGCTAGTAAAAGTTTATTAAAAAAAATTTTGTTCTTATTAGTTATAATTTCCCCTATAACTTATTGCTTTTAATGATTTTACCACTTAACTTATCGGTCGTTATATACTATTTATTTACGACGCACAATAATTAATTAATAAATTTACTATTAGTTAGTATTTATTAATTATTTACGATGGCGTGATTTATGAAATTTAAGGGAAATAGGCTGGTTTAATGAAAGGTAGGGGTTATGGTGTTTGTTTGGTAGGTAATCGTCATTGCGAGCAGGCATTGCCCGCGTGGATCAGTTTTCCGTTGTCATCCCGTGGTTTGACCACGGGATGACACCGAGTGCGTTTTGCGATCCGCACAACAATGTCGTAATTTCCTCGCAATGACGTCAAAATCACATCCTATTCATCATCTATATTAGAAAGCTCATCTTGTAATTCTCGAGAAAATACATCCTCATCATCGTTAGAATCATTCGATTTCTTAAGAGAGTTTTTGAAATTATTTAGGTCTTTATTTTCAAATATTTCAATAGATTTTAAAGTCTCGTTTGGAATTATAACTATAATATTTTTACTTAATTCATCTAAATAATCAGTGGTAACGGCAACTTTCAGTACTCCTCCATATTTGCTCTGTTTGCTACTTACTACAAAATCTTTTAAAGATTTACTTTTAAAATAGTTTTCAGAAGTAAAGATCATTGTTATAAAAAATAGTACTAACGAGATAGTAGTACCTACGGCAAATCCTGCTAATAGCCCTAAGAATCTGTCAATACAACCGTTTCTCATAAATGAACTTATAGCAAGAAATTTATAAACTATAAAAACACATAAAATTAAAGCAATAACATAAGATATAACACTGGCAATAATTATTCTTATAACCTCATTATCCATATATTTCCCGATTAGGTCAGAAATATATGGATATAAAAAATATCCTAACATTATAGAAGTAATAAAACCGAGTATTCTAGTTGCAAACCCGATTATGCCTTGATATAAGCCGCAAAATGAGAAAAGAGTAATAATAGCAAAAATAGTAATATCAAAAAATGTGATCATTATTGTTAACTTCTATTGAATAATTGGATTTAAATCTTATATATTATATAATTAAAGTTTAATTTATGGGCGATAAAATTTTTCATAACTTATCCGGTAAAACACTAGTTGCTACACCGCATGTAATTACAAAAGGCATTTACCATAAATCCTTAATTTATATGTTATCACACACGGAAGAAGGAGCAATAGGATTAATATTTAACCGCTTAGTAAATCATATAGATTTAAAATCGTTTTTTAAAATAAAAAATGACGAAATAACAACCCCGGTTATGGTTCCTATATATCTTGGCGGACCCGTAGAACATGAAAAAGGGTTTTTTCTTCATTCTAGCGATTATAATAAAAATTTGTTATTGGATTTCCATAATGATTTAGCAGTAAGCTCTAATTTAGAAATTTCAGAAGATATAGCTTTCGGTAAAGGACCTAAAAATAGCTTATTCATTGTCGGTTATACAGCATGGAAACCAGGGCAGCTTGAAGAAGAATTAGAGACAAATCTATGGCTGGTTATGGATTGTAATAAAGAATTTATTTTTGCCGATAATCCTGAAAGTAAATGGCATAATGCATTAAAACACTTAGGCATTGATGAAATACATTTCTCATCACAAATAGGAAATGCTTAGAGATTATCTGTTAACCATTTTTCGGTAAGCCTAAGTAATAATGCTTTAAAAGTTTTCCCTGACTGCTAATTAAATACACAAAATTAGAATGTTGTAATTCATATTTGTTTGTTTTTACATCAAATATTTTGGATGTATAGAAGACCTTAAATTGATCTGCTAATTGTTCAATATCTTGGACTCTCCCTGTTAAACCTATAAAATTATCATCTATTTTTTCTAAATATTTTTTTAATACTTCACTTGTATCATGCTCAGAATCTAGAGTAATAAAAACTACTTGTACTAAAATATTCTCTTTCTTCAAAATCTTAATAATATCTTCTACTCTTTTTAGTGTTTGATTGTCATATAAGGAATAGGTAGTACCAAAATAAATCAAACTTAAATGACCTTGCAAATGGGTACTATCAAATTTCTTTCCTTCTTGATCTATAAGAGTAAACTTAATTTTAGGCGAATCGTCCATATTACTAGTTTTCGCACCAATCTTAAGCTTAGACGGAGTTAATGAAGAATATAATAAACATAAAAATATTATAGCTAGGGCTATAAAAATTTTTATAATATACATTTGGTTTTTATTATTTCTCATAACCTAAGTAATTATTAATATTTATTTATAATAAAACTTATTCTTATCATATATGCAATAAAAATCATCTTTCAGTATATTAAATATCGTAATATCTAAATTGTGATATTTTTAGTTAAAATTAATTAATTAATTTATTAACTAAATTGAAATTTTTTGAGTTAAGATTATTAAATAAAAAAACAACTAAGAAACGGATTAATTATGTACAATAATACCGTTTATGTAAAACGTTTAAATGATAAATTTAAAAAACAAGAACATACGGAAATAGTAGATAGTACTATTTCAAATACTAAATGACAACAACAATGCAACTCAACCGATACAAACACTCCTAAATCAAAATTCGTTTGAACTAACAAATAATATTGAACACAATAAAGCAGAAAATATGAGGGATATAATGATGTTGAAAAAAGAAGAAATAAAGGAAGCAGAAATGGAACATTTTATATCCAATATGTAAAGGATAAAAATTTTATCGACTTAATTAATAAAGATAGTGAGAAATATGAATCTATTATTGATAGGAGTAATAAAGCTATAATTATATTAGGGCAAGAGAAAGAAGATTTAAAGCTCATAGCTAATTTTCTTAAAGACGGTGAATTAATATTAGAAAGTAATGAGTATGGAGATTGGGAATGCTCAAAAAAAGTCTAACCACAAGTTCAAATATTTTAGATAGTTTTTATATAAAAAACGAAAAATATTTAACATATAACAGTTCTTATTTGGATGCTGCTAATTCATCCTCCGAATCTACTATTGACAAATTTTTCCTACAAAAAATTCTAAGTACAACTCCTACTAAATTTATATTAGCAATAAAAAATATTGAAACCAAAAACTCTAACTCTTCCCTTGTCAAAGCCAATCTAGAAAAACTTGTCGGTATATTTGAACAATTTACTAAATTATATGGATATAAATGAAGGTAATTTATCTATAGTAGTGATAGCCCAAGCAAGCAATAATCATACTCATATATCTAAAATTATTGATGACACTATAAAACTCGGTAATTTTAGCGATGAACAAAAGAGTATCATTAATAAAATAAAAGATTCTATTTTTATTTCAAGCTAGCGAGCAAGCAAAAGACTATACAAAGCTATTAAATATTAGAGATGATAATTATATCATTCTAGATGAATATAATAAAATAACAATCGACGGCGAAAATTTAACATATATTTTAAATTCTATAAATGTAATTAATAAAGAAGTACCAATTAGTATCAATGAGCTTAAAACATATATAGAAAATAATTTAAGTTTTGCAGATGTTTTGCCTAAAACAGACAAATTGAAACAATTAATAGATATAGTAAATTACTATAAACAGTTAGAAGACAATGCCAAAACTATAGGCAATTTCTTAGAAACCATTAAAAAATTAAATCAGCTTTTAGAAACACCGAAATCAGAAAATAAATTAGAGAATCTTCTAAATTACCTTAAATATTAATCTAACATCAAATTTTCCGAAAAAGAAAATTTGGTTACACTTAATTCTGCAAAATGGTTTAACGATTTATTTACCTCGGGACATATAATATAAAAGAAAAGTTATTAGAATCATTTAAGCATACAATATGCAAAGATAAAGATTCATTTTATAACAAATTAAATGAGACTATTGAAAAATTTTATGAAGATATCAAAAATAACGATGTTTTAGACTTAAAAGCAATCAATAATATATATATATAACTTAAAAAACTTTTTACAGCATATTAACAATTCTAGCACTGATGTTGAAAATTTAGATAAAATTAAATTATTTTTAACAAAGAGCTTTAAGAATTTTAATAATATATTAGGTATAACTATAAATAATAGCATTAGTAATTTAGAAAAACTAATAGGCTCAGTCAACAAGCAAAAAACTAAATCTCTTTGGAAGTATATTACCGCATCTAAATCTATTACAGAAATATCTCAAAATCTCGATAAAGTAATATATGATAAGCTTTTACATCAGCCTGTGTTACCTGATCAAGCGCTACCTATTTATAATTTATTAGAAAAATTACTAAAAGAAACTCACAAATCTATTAATGATAGTTATAAAAACGAAAACTTATATAAACATCAATTAGCAAAAATTTATTGTCAACAAGCACAAATCTGTACACCTAATGGCTCAACAAAACTATCTAAAGACTCAATAGGATTGTATGAAAACGCTGCTAACCTTGGTTCTGAAGAGGCAAATATAAAACTTGGGACGATTGAATTTAAGAGCGGAAATTATGTAAAAGCTTTAGAATATTTTAAAAAAACTACTCATATATCTTATGCAAAAGAAGCTTTTAATGAATTATTACATCTAAAAGAATCCGCAAGATATAGCTAAATTAGCATCAGAAATAATTGAATTATATTCAAGCCAAGGTGATTTTTATAACCAATATAATCTAGATATATCAGAAAAAAGTCTGCAAGATTCACTAAAAGTATTTTGTCTTAATACGAAAGCTCTCATAGAAGAACAAGGAAGACCTAAACCTTATGGAATATTATATGATTTGTCTAAAGAGTTAACATCAATAATTTCTTCACCGTGTAGTCAACTTAAATTTATACAAAAAACTGAAAAATATAAAAATTTAGCAGAAAAATTTATTACGACAAGCCGGTCACATGATTCATACTTTAAAGAACCTTTACTTAAGTTCGATGATTTACACCTTAATTCTTCATTCCATATTATGATAATAATGAAGATTCTAGCAATATGTTAGGTGCTTGTTATAGTTCCTCAGAGTTAGCCTCAATGAGAAAAATTTAATATCTCTTAATACAATTTTTATAGACAAGCAGAAATGTGGTGCTAGTATAAAAATAGCTATATTTAACGATGAATTAGATTATGACAAATAATCAATTTTCCGAAGATACCAAAAAAATTGCTGATCAAATAAAAGATGCATTAATGGGTATTAGTGACGATCTTGTACTTGAAAGTAAAGAGGTAGAGGAAATTTTTGAAGAATTAAGCCAAAATGAAGAATTTGAGTATGAGATGGAACGAATGCTTTCTATCTTAAATGAACAAACTATGGATTTAACTCAACTGCAAAGTCGGATTATCTTATTAATCCGTAAGTATTTAGGTAAAACTAAAAACTTAAAGCTTAAAATGCTTAAAATGGATGAGAAGCTCATTAACAAGAATGTTGCCGAAGTCAGTAATTATTTAATGCATCAGCATTCTAAAATAGTTAGAGATGCTAATAAAAACCTTACAAACCCAAAAGACAAATTACAAGGTTTAACCAAACAAGCTAGAATAAACTTAAAACGTTTATTAAAAAGCTTTGCCGTTTACCAAATTTATATGTTTATGAACCCAAAAAGAATAGCAGGCGAAACGAAGCTAATGAACTTCGCCTATAATATGATCAAAGGAGGCATGAAACTCGCTAAAAAATATGAAGGCGGCAAGGAACAAGAAATTAAATCATATTCACCTAGACTTATTAAAAAACTTGAAAAAGCCCATGTCGGCTTTAAAAAAAGTGGCGGTATATCAATTTAACTATTGTATCTTTTTATAAAGAGCTTATACTAAACTAACATTCATATTATGATAGGTATCAAACTTTCAACTTAAATTATTCATGTAAACTTAATATTGCGGAACTAATAACTTGGGTACATCTTGGCTGCAGCAGTACTCAAGAAAAACACCGCGCTCAACCTGTAAAATTAACATAAAACTCTTTCTCTCAACTCCTCCCCTTGCTACTGTAACGGATAATATAAACGATACTGTTTGTTATGCAAAAATCGTACGGCTAGTACAAAAACTTTCTCAAGAAAATCAATTTAATCTTATCGAGTATTTAGCCGCACAAATATATGTGATATTATTTATCAAAATTTTATCGAATCTAAATTAGAAAAGATTTTTCTAAACGTAACCGTTACTAAATTAAAATCACCGGTTTCAGGAGTGCATGGCGGAGTTTCTTTTTCTTATTCAGGAAAGGAGACACTATGATTTATATTTCTATAGGCAGTAATTTAGGTAATAAACTTTTAAATATTAAAAAAGCTCTAAATTCACTAAAAAGTTGTAATTTTATATCGCTTAAGCAATCTATTATTTTTGAAACACAAGCTATTCTACAACCTAATGCAGATAAAGCTTGGGATAAATCATATTTAAATATGGTGTGCAGGGCAAAAGTACTTTAACGCCTAGTAAACTTCTAATTGAGCTTAAAAAGATTGAAAAACAACTAGGTCGCGCAAGCTCTTACGATAAATGGTCTCCAAGAGTTATTGACTGAGATATCCTACTTTGGCATAATTGCCATATAGATTTACCTGATTTAAAGATACCGCATCCTGAATTATTAAACAGACCGTTTCTTATTCATCTAATTGCAGGTTTAAGCTTGGAATGTCGTTATTCATGTCCGATTAATAATTTTTACAACAATAAAACCTTTGCAGAAATAGCACATTTAATTGAAAATCAAGGAGTTATACGCTCTCTTGTTTTAAATCCTCAATTCATCGGTATTTTAAACATTACTCCTGATTCTTTTTCTGATGGAGGATTGAGTTTTCATAAAGAAGATGCCATTAGAAATTTTGTACGCTTGATAAATGAAGGGGCTACAATAATTGAGCTTGGATCACAATCAACACGTCCTTCTGCTTTAATTATTAATGAAGATGAAGAATATACAAGGCTTAATAATGTTCTTGAAGAGCTTAAGGAAGTTATAAAGGAAAAAGAGTTATAGTCAGTATTGATAGTTTTACTCCTGAAGTAATTAAACGTGTTTTAAAAAAATACCCTATTTCCTGTATCAACTTGGTTAAAAATAATCTAGATGATTATACATTACGATTAATTGCCGATTATAATTGTAAAATTATTACTATGCATTCATTAACCGTTCCACCACAAAAACAAAAATGTCTTGATTTCGATAAATCTCCGCTTGCTAGCTTAAATATATGGACAGAGCAAGAAATAACAAAATTAGAAAAATGTGGATTTGATAGAAAAAATATCATTCTTGATCCTGGAATTGGTTTTGGAAAATCCGTTTATCAAAATTTATATATTACAATATATTAAAGAATTTAAAAATCTAGGATGTGAGATATTGTTAGGACACTCACGAAAATCTTATATTTCCGCTTTTTATAATTCCAAAGCATCGGAAAGAGACTTAGAAATAATAGCAATATCAAAATATTTAATGGAAAACGTAGTTGATTATTTACAAGTGCATAATGTTATAGAGCATCAAAGATTTTTTGTAGCAGACCATATGATTAACTATATCTTATGAAAAATAGAAAAATCATCGGTATAATGGCATGTGACCCACAAGGGGTGATAGGTAATAAAGGTCAGATGCCTTGGTCTTAATACTAAGGAGTATGAATATTTTTATCAGACGGTAAAAAATAATATTATAGTCATGGGACGAAAAACCTTTGACTCTATACCTACAAAGATTTTAAAAAATTGTATTTGTATTGTTTTTTCAAGAAATACACCATTACAATCTTATAATAATATATTTTTTATTAAATCCTTAGATGATTTTTAGCAGGTAATAAAACCTTTTACTGATAAGAAAATTTTTATGGTTGGAGGGGCAGGAATAGCAACTCTTTTCCTAGAACAAAATCTTATTGATGAATTTTTACTTACAAAAATAAATAAAAATTATGATGGAGATACTTTTTTGCCTCTTAATCTTTATAGCAGAATTGCATTCTGTAATAATAGATAAAACAAACAATTATCAGATTTATAAATTTACTAAGAGGAGGTAAGATGAAATTTTTAGAACAGCTTAATATAAAAATCTTGAGCAATATAACCTCTTAAATCATCCATTTTTCAATTATGGCATATGGGAAAACTTACTCATTCTACTTTACAAATTTACACAAAAGAATATTATCATCACGTTACAGCTTTCCCAGGTTATATTAAGTGCAATACATTCCAAATGTAGTAATATACAAGCTAGACAAATATTACTTGGTAATCTTATAGAAGAAGAACAAGGTGAAGAAAATCACCCGGAACTATGGAAACGTTTTGCTAAAGGACTTGGATGTTTAAGAAACCAACGCACTTCAGAACCTAAATTAGACTCAACTCAAAAACTTGTTCAAGGTTATTAAATTAACATAGGAATCTTTTTCTATAGGTCTTGGAGTACTTTATGCTTATGAGCGTCAGACTCCTAAAGTATCTGACTCTAAAATTCAAGGATTAAAAAATTTTTATGGAAATTCAGATTACAGAACTTTACAGTTTTTCATTGTTCATAGTAAAGTTGATCAATTGCATACACAAGAATGTGCAAATTTGATTAATAATTTAAGCTCAAAAGAACAAACATCAGCATATCAAGGAGCAAAACTACTATGGCAATTTCTAGATGGTATAAATGCAACGTATCAGTAATTTAACTATTATTCTTTCATAAAATGAAAAATATCTTCCTACATTCCTTAAGTCTTGAGAATTATCGTAATTTTAAAAATCTTGAACTAAAAACAGATAATACACCAATAATTTTAATAGGTGAAAACGGTAGCGGTAAAACTAATATTTTAGAAGCTATATCGCTATTTTATCCAGGAAGAGGGCTGAGATCAGCAAAACTTGCCAATGTATGCAAAACTTCAGAAGATCATTGTCTAGTTAAAGCTCTATTGCAAAGTAAGCTAGGACTTGCAGAATTTACCACCCAATTTAAACGTAGTTCTAATAGAAGGATAACTGAGTATAACGAAAGTAAAATAGCCAATAATGAGTTAAGTAAATTCACTAGCATGGTATGGCTGACTCCGCACATGGAAGGAATCTTTACAAGCGGTAGCAGTGATAGAAGAAAATTTCTTGATAGAATAGTTTATAATTTTGATCCAAAGCATGCAGAGCTAGTTAGTAAATACGAATATTACATGCATGAGAGAAATAAAATTCTAGTAGAAGATATAAGAGATGATAATTGGCTTAAAATTATCGAAGAAAAGATGGCTGATATTTCTAACCATATTGCTAATAATCGCTTAAAAACCTTAGAATTTATGCAGCAAGCAATAGATGACCTTGAAAATGAATTTCCAAAAGCCGATTTATCGATTGACGGCATTGTTGAACAAAAAATATTAAACGGCAAAGAAAATATTGTTAGTTTTATTACTGCAGAACTTTATCAAACAAGAAGCAAAGATAAACTACTTGGTCGCACTAGTTTTGGAGTTCATAAAAGTGACTTTTTAGTAAAGCATCAAAAGAAAAATATCTTAGCCAAATTCTGTTCTACCGGTGAACAAAAAGCTATATTAATTGCAATAATCCTTGCTGAAATGAATTATGCTATAAAGCTAACTAAAATAGCACCGATTTTACTTTTAGATGAGGTCTTTGTGCATTTAGACGACAAAAGACGTCAATATTTAATCGAATTTTTTACCGGCTTAAACATGCAACTATGGGTTACCACTACCAATCTAGAGGGAATAGAAAATTTTGCAACTAAAGCACAATTGATTAAGTTATAGTTTGTTTAATAATGTCATTCCTGCGAAAGCAGGAATCCCAGCATAAAGCGAGCTTTTAATTTCAAAAATTTGCTGTATTTAATACTTTTTGTCTGGATTCCTGCTTTCGCAGGAATAACATTGAACACTTTTCTCGCACCATGTAACAACGCCCGCTAAAAGCGGGAATGACATCAAGAGTATTTTCTGATCCATACAATGGAGCACTATCCCAATCAGATTCACAAGAAAAATTTCATCCTTCTTGATTTTTATCGCACCTCTTAAAAAACCAAAATAACTATTATTATTTTTCATAAAATAAAATTACACTTCACTTACATAGTATATGAGCATTAGTTAAATTTAACGTTTTTTGTATATAAATATATTGCTTAATCTTTTGAAACTGCTTAAAATTGATTTTTAATTTATGTAAATACTATGACAAAACAAGCTAATAAAATATCCTATGATGAAGTACCTTATTCTCCATTTACTTTCAGTTATACCTCCCCACCTTATTTAAGAACTATCGGCAAGCTATTCGGGCTAAACCCTCCACCTCTTGAAACTGCTAAAATACTTGAACTCGGTTGTGGAATCGGTGTTAATCTGCTTAACTTTGCTGAAACATATCCTAAATCACAATCTCTAGGTGTTGACTTATCCAAAACACAAATAGAATTAGGTAAAAAAATTATCAGTGATTTGAAAATAAAAAATGCCGAACTAAAGGCATTATCTATATTGGACCTTGATGAGTCATACGGTAAGTTTGATTACATAGTTTGTCACGGCGTATATTCATGGGTACCTGAAGAAGTACAAGATAAAATACTCAAAGTCTGTAATAAACTGCTAAATCCGAACGGCATAGCTTTTGTAAGCTATAATACGCTCCCGGGCTGGAATATGCAGAGAACAATACGTGAAATGATTATGTTCCATTCAGAGCTATTTAATACTAGCCATGATAAATTACAGCAAGCTAAATTACTTTTAAAGTTCATCAATGACTCATTAGAAAGCTCCACAACGCCTTATTCTAATTTCTTACGAGATGAAACAAACTTATTATCTACATATACGGACTCATATGTATTACATGAATATTTAGGCGAAATTAATACAGGTATATATTTTCACCAATTCATAGAAAAAGCTCAAAAAAATCATCTAAATTACTTAGGTGATACGTCGCTCACTGCAATGTTTATCGGTAATTTACCTACTCAGGCAGCAGAAAAGCTACAAGCCGTTAATGATATTGTTCGTACTGAGCAATATATGGATTTTATCACTAATAGAAAGTTCCGCTCGACATTATTATGTCATCAAAACATACCTATAAACAGAAAAATTGAATTTAATAATTTAAAAGAGTTTTTTACTAGCCTTAATATTAGACCGGTAATTCTAGAAAAAGCTGTTGATTTAACTAACGAACAGGAAAATGTTAGCTTCTATTACGAAAATTTACCTGAGCCTTTTATTTCAACCACTTCGCCGATCATGAAAGCTATTTTATATGTATATGCCGAAAATATTAGCAATCCGATAAGCTTAGAACAAGTAGCAAAAGAAGCTTTTAAAAAGCTTGGTAAATATCAATTACAAGATTTCTTAGCAGCATTAGAACAGCATTTTATCATATTCATTTTTCAAGGTTATCTCAAAATATTTGAAACAAAACCTCATGCTATAGCAACTATCACCGAAAAACCTAAAACTAGCGAATTTGCAAGATACCAAGCAAAACAAGCATATTTTAATAATGTAACTAGCGTGTTTAGCGTCACTAATAGACTTAACGATATGGTAGGTATACCGATACATGAAAAATATATTTTAGAAATGTTAGACGGTACTCATAATATTGATGATATTAAGAAAGGCGTTCTTGAAAAAATTAATGCAAAACTTTTAACTGCTCGTGACGATAAAGGACAGGAAGTAACAGATCCAAAATTATTAAAAGAATTTGTTGACTATGTAGTTAATACATCCCTTGAGAAATTCCGGATAAATTATCTGTTAGTAGAGTAATTAAAATGTTCGTGATCAAGTCTGCTTTATTGCATGGATCAGCTTTTGCGTTATTGCGCGTAGTCGTAGACTACAGCCAATCCATAAAAATATAATCCGAGTAAATGAAAAGAGTAGCTATACAAAGCTCAACTTAGAAAAGAGCAAGGAGCCTGCAAACCGAGGAGCAGAGCGTATACTTAATACGTGAGCATCCGAGGTCTTACAAAAACGACACAGTCAATTTTTCAAGTTGAACGAGTATAACTATGCTACTAATTTTTCACGCAATACTTCAACTAACTTATTAATTGCTTCGGTTGGGTGAATGTTTTCAAGGATAGCAAGCTCGCCTGCAAGTCTATTTAAAGCTGATTCGTAGAGTGTTCTTTCACTGTAAGAACGATCATTATCAACATTTTTATGTAAGTCCCGTAATACTTCGGCTATAGCTACAATATTACCTGAGTTAATTTTGCCTTCATATTCTTGGGCTCTTCTACTCCACATTCTATTTCCTTGTTTTGGTTTACCTTGAAGAGTTGAATATATGACATCTAAATCTTTTCTGCTTGCAACCGCTCTAAGACCAACAACCGCAGCTCTACTAACAGGCACTTTTAATGTCATTTTATCCTGCGAAAAGGAAATTACATATACTTTAATTTCAGTACCTGCAATAGTATGATATTCTATATTTGTTATTTCACCAACTCCATGTGCAGGATAGACAATTCTCTGCCCTATTTTAAACTCAGATTTTTGTTCGGATTGTGTTGTATTTGCCATTATTAATTCCTCCGTAGTGGTTTTAGTGCCTAAGAACTTAATGTTAGACTATATATTTTCTATAGCATAGCACATTTTGCTTTTATTATAAAGTAGAGATTTTTATTGAAATAAAATTGATACGATCTTATTGTAGATAATATTAATAAGTTAAAGGAATAAATATGCGAAGTATTTTTATTATACTAATATTTTTATTATTTTTGAGTAGCTGTTCAGAAAAAAAAGCACAAGATAAGAACCATGAGGAAAAACAAATAATAGAGCACGAAACTCAAAATAACGAAACTTCTAAAGAAACGAATCAGGAAGCCGTAAATTCTGAAAATACGGCTAAATCAATAGTTCCTGCTAATGATAATAATCAGACTGATGAAGTATCAACGCCGGCTTCACAAGAACAAAAAAATCCTGCAATAAAACCTGTTAAAGTCACTTTTAAAGTTGATGATAATGATATGGTTCTTGGTAACAAAAAATCAAATGTTATAGTAATCGAGTATTTTTCTCCTACCTGTCCGCATTGTGCTTATTATCATAAAACAATTTTTCCGGAACTTAAGAAAAAATATATTGATACTAACAAAATTGCATATGTGGTTCGTGAATTTATTGCTACTAAACAAGATTTAGATGCTGCAATTTTAGCCCGCTGCAAGGGGGATACAAATAGTTTTACACAACTTCATAATATCATATTAATACAACAAGATAAGTGGGCATATAGCAATAAATACAGAGAATTATTAACTGATATAGGACAACTTGGCGGTATTTCTCCGGAAGAATATAAACAATGTTTAAATAATGATAAAATTACTGCAATACTAATTGCTAATACCAATTTTGTAGCAAAAGCACCCCAATTTATAGGTACTCCTTCTTTCTTCGTTAACGGAGTACAAACAGGAAGTTATAGCATAGATACTATTTCCACAGCAGTTGATAAAGCTTTAGAGGAGCAGAAAGAAAAAGCAAAAAATGAAATGAGCTTGTAATTTAGATCGTCATTGCGAGCAGTCGTAGACTGTGCGGCAATCTCGTTAAATATCCTGAGATTGCTTCGTTGACGCCTATGGCGTCTTCTCGCAGTGACGGAGATAAACTAATGAATACGGAAAAACTAAAAGATATCAAAGCAAGAATTAAAGACTTAAAAACTCCTAAGTTTTCTAATCCTAAAATTCGGCAAGAAATTAGCCCCTTCACTATCGCTGTAGATTTAGTTTCAGGTACAATGGTAGGTGTCGTAATTGGAATATTTATGGATAAATTTTTTAATTCTAAACCTTTATTTCTTATTATATTTACAATAATAGGAATGATTGCCGGCTTTAACATTATAAGGCAAAAAGTAAATGATAAAAAGTAAGGAAATGACTCATAGCCCTTTAGCACAATTTGATATCAAAAAATTAATAGACATCAAAATGTTCGGTTTTGACGTCAGCTTTACTAATTCGAGTATCTATATGTTACTTGCTAGCATCTTAGCTCTAATTTATTTTTACTTAGCTTTTTATAACCGGAAATTAGTACCTTCTAGATTACAAGTGAGTGCTGAAATAGTTTATAATCTTGTAGCTGATATGTTAAATCAGAATATAGGAGTAAAAGGACGTAAATTTATTCCGTTAGTTTTTAGTTTATTTATTTTCATTTTATTCTGTAATTTACTTGGTATGACACCTTATAGCTTTACTGCTACTAGTCATATTATCGTTACTTTTACCTTGGCAATTCTAGTATTTTTAATGGTAACTATAGTCGGTTTTGTAAAACACGGCTTACGTTTTTTAACCCTTTTTTTACCGCACGGTACTCCTTTATGGTTAGCACCGTTGATGATAGTAATTGAACTATTTACATATTTAGCAAGACCGGTTAGTTTATCATTGCGACTTGCCGCTAATATGATGGCAGGACATGTTTTATTAAAAGTAATAGCCGGTTTTACCGTGTCATTAATCATTTACTTGAAATTTCTGCCAATCCCTATTATGGTGATACTAATTGGGTTTGAAATTTTTGTTGCAATACTTCAAGCTTATATTTTTACTATTTTATCTTGTATGTATCTTAATGATGCTATTAATTTACACTAGGCTTTTTGCACAACTTACTTCTAAAGGTAATTTGAATCCGATGCTTGAATCCTCAAGTACTTTTTTGTACTCTGCAGTTCTGTGCTTCGTGTTTCCTGCAAATTCCTCTTTATTAGCTTCGTTGTGCAAAAAGCCTATTATACAGATAATTAGATAAAATTTTTTGATTAATTAAAAGTGAGTTTTTTTATGGACATGGTTTCTTTAAAATTTATTGGTACAGGACTTATGGCTATCGGCATGTACGGTGCAGCTTTAGGCGTTAGTAATATATTTAGCTCTCTACTTAGTTCAATAGCACGAAACCCTTCGGCTACAGAAAACTTACAAAGAATGGCTCTGATCGGTGCAGGTCTTGCTGAAGCAATGGGACTTTTTTCCTTTGTAATTGCTATGTTACTTATTTTTTCTTAAAATTCATTTTTAAATAAGATGCCTCAATTTGATATTGCTAACTATTATTCACAAATTTTTTGGCTTATCGTTACTTTCGGCTTATTGTATATCTTTGTTTATAAATTTATAACTCCAAAAGCTGAAAAAATTTTTAATAATAGACAGACAAATATTCAAGATAATATTACACAAGCCAATACATTGACCATAGAAGTAGAAAAGCTAAATAAATATTATAACGAGGAAATAGACAAAACAAATGCTGAAATAGATAGACTAAAAAAAGAAAAAATAGACTCTATAGAATCAGAATTTTTAATTAAAAAAAAGAATCTAGAGCAAGATTTAAAAAACGCTATAAATCAAAACATTGAAGATATAAATTTAGCTGCTAAGCAATTTAGAACTAATAAAAACGCAGCAATCATAAAGCTTGCCGTTAATATTATTGAAAAAATAGCTGGCACTAAAGCAGATATGAATTTACTACAAAATATAAAAGTAAAATAATGAATTTCCTAGATGAGAGCTTCTGGCTTGCCATGAGTTTTGTAATTTTTTTATATTTAGTTTATAGACCGGCAAAAAAAGCCATTTTAAATTCTTTAGATGCTAAGATTTTAGAAGTCCAAGAAAAAGTTCTACAAGCTGAAAAGTTAAAAGAAGATGCTGCTTTGCTCTTTAAACACACCAACGCACAAATAAAGAAATTAGAAACTTTACGCTCTCAAATGATAGAAGAAAGTAATGAAGTTACCAAGAAAATCATTCAAGACAAAACTAAAGAAATTGAAGAATTTTTAGAGCATAAAAAATCTGATGCTATACAGTTAATGCAAAACCAAAAATTAACCGCAAGTAAAAAGCTACAAGATGAATTTTGTGATGAAGTGATAAAACTTGTATCCGAATATTTTCAATCAGTTAAGCTTTCAGAAAGCAACATTGCTAAAAATTTAATGGATAAATCTGATTTTCCTCAGGATGAGGGTAAAGCTACATAGCCACACTAACCACTAGCTAGCAATTTATTTAAAATTGCTTCATCATTAACACATACCCGTAATATTGAGCCATCAATAAAATATTCAGGATGTTCGTTTGTTATCTTATTTGTTAATTCAGGATAGGCTCTAACAAATTCTTTTACACAAGTGAAGTTTTTGCTAGAGCTGTTAATCGCTCCTAAGCACATCGCTTCAAAACATAACATTTTAGCTATTTCTATATTTTTAAGTTCAGATAAAACTCCTAGTTGTTTTGCTATAAATATCTATCACCTAAATAGCCTTGCACCCCCAATTTCCTAAGATTGAGAACTTACTATTCCACTTATCTTTAGCAGCATTAATATATATTTTATTTAAAATATTCTTTTGTATTTTTTGTTTAATTTCTAATGTAACTTCCTCAAAATCGCCTCTTTATAATATAAACTCCCTAGTTTCATTATTTTTTATAAATTCTGGTGCAATTTTTTTGAGATAAGTTTTTAGCCTTGTAGTGACCTAAACCTAAAGTTTGACGTACATTAAATAAGATTGTTTATATAGCTTCGTATGTATTATCTAATTTTTATAAATCACTCCGATATTATTAAGAGAGCTAGCAATAAAAGAAGGATGAACTAATTCTTGATCGATTTTTAAAGCTTTCTTATAATATTTTAACGATTCTTCAAATTTACATAATATATATTCATTATAATAACCCATTTTTTGATATAAATTTGCCTTTCTACATTTATCCATTTCAATATCATCATTTAATATTTTTACTACATGGGGATAAAATATTTTAGAATTTTCCCAGTCTTCACTTGGAACATCTGTTAATATTGGAAATAAATCATCTAAGATTTCTGCTAGTCTTGTATAAATCTCTCTTTCATCTATCTCATGTTCTTTATTTTATTTATATATTGCTTTGTTATAAATTGCATTAATCTATGTAATTGTAAGCCGGCTTGTCTATTTTGGTATATTAGATTCATTATCGATAATGCTTCTAACCTTTTTATAGGTTCTTGTAGCTTTTCTTTATCTATTAAAAATAATTCTTCGAAAATCTCTATACTGATAAACTCAGGGTCTAAATCTGCAGAATATTGTAAAATATCTGCCAAGCTAAAGGTGATTTTTCTAATAATTGTAGTAATAAAACGGTTTCTATATAATCATCTTTGCTATTTTTAAAGTAATTAATGTAATAAATTACTTATAAGTAATTTATTTTGCTTTTAAATATGCTACTGCTTTAGATAGCCTATAAGGTGATGCAGCATCGTTACTACCAAAGTCTTCTACTAATTTATCAATATCTTTCTTGTTTTATCTATTTTTTAGAGATTTCTTTAAATATAATATCGCTTCTCTTTTACTAAAAGACTCTACTAATATAATATTTTCTATATCATCACTTAAATTATTATTTTTAGTAGTAATTATCACTTGTGCCTTATCATTAAGTATATTAATTATACTGTTAAGATAAGGCTCTATATCTTTATGATCTTCAACATTATCAAAAATAAATAATATAGCTGAATTTAAATTAGCAATCCTCTCATGGACTAATCTTATTATGTTTTCTTCCTTTTCATCTATTACGTAAATAGTAAATTCTTTAGCAAGTTGTTGTCTATATGCTTCAAGGACTTTGTCTGCAGAATCTGCGTTAATAAAACGTACTATTTTCTTTTTCGCTTGTGTTTGTCTATCTCCATATTTTATAGCTAGAGTGGTTTTACCGGCTCCAGCGAAAGCACTAATTGTTACAAATCGTTTTTCGTTTAAAGTTTCTTCTATTTGTTGTAATATTTCATTATAGACAATCAAATTATAAGTTGATAAACTTACTTCAATTAACCTTAAAATTTGCTCTCTTAAGTCATCTACTTTAACTTTAGGTAAGTTTGTAAAGATATAATATTTGCCATATTGAGGTTCATATAGTTCTTTTATTACTTTTAACTGTTGTTTTATTAAATTTGGTATTTCTTTTTTATCTATACTCAATTTGCTCAACTGTGCTAGATACCAATCACTACTGCCCTTATTATTTGTATTTGCTATATCTACAGACAAATTTACTTCTTTTATACGATAATGACCTTTGTAAGAAAGTTCAAATGTCCCCTCAGAGGTTATGATCTCTTTTGATGGACAACCTTGTGCGGCATTATTTTCTAAATGCTTATAAACCTCTAAAAATTGTCCGGTTGCAATATTACCTTATAAGCTGATCGATTACCTCTAAGAAGCTTCCCAATGTCGTTGCAGTAGCATTTTTATATATTAGATTGCTTGCTAAAGGTAAGAAATATCAAGTGCTTTATTAATATGCGGATTACAGACATTTACAAAATTTGGAGCTGATAAATAAGTTGTTATATTTAAAATTTTTACGTCAAAGGTAGTTTCATGGCTATACATCTGCGGCTAAAGATTTTCTGTAACTAAACCCGGGCTATCGAATGTGATTGCCTTTGCTTTTGGATAATGAAAATCTCTATGAGCAAAATATAAACTAAGCTCTGCGAGCCATACACCTAAAGAATGACCTGTGAAAGATAAATTATAATTATTCTCTTCAGCATATTTGGTAATCTCCTTTGTAGCTTCATATGCAGCCGCTTGCTGTGCCACTATCGTGTCCACCTAAAATACTTTTAAAATGAGCTTTAAACGGTGAATTAGTTTTGAGCAAATCTAATTTTTCAAATGTAGTACCTCGATAGGTAAGTACCATTTGTTTTACTTTTTCATTTACATATGCTACTGCGTAATATCTACCTATTTCAGGCTCCAGTCTTTTAATTGTTCATTTCGGGTTTTGACCTTTTCATTATTTTCTTTTTCTACAGCAAACTCTACAATATCATTTTCCGTAGAATCCATATAAGCATGTAAACTAAATAACCCATGGACAAAGTCGGTAGGGTGGTGCTTTATAGTTTTGATTATTTAAGATAATTTTACTCAATCTTTTGTACAAGCTCACTAGAAGCATTAGGCATCTTGCCCTAGCTTACATTACCGATAAAATTATTATTTTGGATTTTAGCAGCTATTTCCTCTAGCTGCGGAAGCGTTAAATGTAGATTGCTAAAATCTAAATGAACAAATGAAGGGGCATACTTTTCTAGACACACTATAATTGTTTGATAGTCACTTATAGTTTGAGAATTCTGAATTTAAAATTAGATTATTTAAGATCTTATATTATAGGAAAATATAGAATGGTGACCCCTACGGGACTCGAACCCGTGTTCCCACCGTGAAAGGGTGGTGTCCTAACCGCTAGACGAAGGGGCCTTAATTTTAAAGTAAGCAACATAGTTAGTCATACCGTGTATGACCACGGCATGACATTAAGTTAGAAGTTTTATATAACACCTTTGCAAATATTGCAAGTATAAAAATTATAGGTTTACCTTAAGCTTAACACTACCTTGATGACTTCTATAATGTTTATTTAGATAATAATTATAATCCAACGAAATAGTAGTATTTTTGATACTGCCTATAATACCCGTTCCTAAATTATAGGATGTTTTCGGTTGCTTCGGTATTAGATAATTATGTTTGAATGTATTATCAAATATTTTAACAACTCTATTTATTCTTTGGGTTTTCTCTTTAAAATTATGTTCTGCCGCTCCTTGGAATGTTAGACCTAAATTATTAAATTTTAGAGTATCTTTTAAAGGTACTGTGACTTTAGTACCGACAATTCCAGACAATATATTATTCTCTTTCATTGTAAGAGCTATTTCTTGTACGTTAACACCGATTTCATTATATACCCCGTCTCGTGACTTCCCGTATCTTAAGCCGATATTCGGGGTAATAACGAGCTTGTTCTGCAAAAGATAATTATAATGCAGTAATGCTTCCGCATTATAACTATGATTACGATGTTTTACATTACTTCTAATTTTAGTATCACCATATGAATAAGTTGTTTTATCTTTAATAAAGTTTTTAGAAGCAGATACTAAAGCTTGTAGTGCAAAATTCTTCGGTAATTCTTTTTGTCCGTAAATAGAAACCACATGACTATTAATAAGTTCTTTATCATTATTTTTACTATTTTTAAATTTAAATACTGAATGAACATTACTATAAGCTATACCTACGATATTATTGTCGATTTCAGCATCGAACCCGATAGTAGCACCTTTGTTAGTACCTCTATAACCGGTCATATTCTCAACGCGTCCATGATTATTAGTGCCGTACATACCACGCATCCACAAACCTCTTTTTATATGAGACTCTTCTTCATCACCGGCTCCCACTGCTACCATATTATTAGACACATTCATAGATGCATCTAATCTGTTACGAATCATATTATTTACAATAGTATTAACAACTTTCGCTTGATTCAAAGTAGGAGCGTTTTCTGAAATTTGTGTTTGCATTTCTTTTTTTGCTTCCTGTTCAAGAGGAATAACCGTATCAACTTCCGTTATTTTAAGATTACCCTCATCGGAATCAGATAATTGCCCTATTGTTTCTTCTTCCTCTTCAACCCCTGAATCATAACTTTCTTCATCTTCGCTACCATCGCCTAATGCTAAACATTCCTTTTCTCTATCGTCACTTAATGCTAATGCACTCTCATTACTTGATGCAAGTGCAGGTAATGAAGATAATTGTCTACTTACTTCTGTGTCTTCTTGTTCTTCATCTCCTGCAGGTAAGGTAGATTCTGATTTACCATCCGACACTAACATTTCTTGTAACAATAACTGAGCAAGAATATCTGTAGCTTCTTCGCGAAGTAACGAAGAAATTTTTTCATCATGTTCTTGTAATTGTGCATTTATTGCTAAAAGCATTTTTTCATCTAATTCCTCTACATCCTGTATACGATTACTTATATAAGCCATTGCTTCTTTAATATGATTAAGTTCCTCACTTCTAGAACTTGAGCCAGACAATTCTTCTATTTTTTGTATTTTATTGCTTAATACTCTTATATAGGTATCTACATAATCTTTATCAATTTTTATATTTAGAGTATCTACCGGAATTACAACATCACGACTACTCAAATCATCATCATTAGAGAAGCTGTTTATGCTACCAACTGAAGATGAACATGAAAATACCGGCTTACTCTCAGTTACCTTAGGTTTAGATTCAGTATCTAGATGCTTTATCTTCCCTTCTAACCAAATCTTTTCTTTATTTAAAGTATCTAACTCCAATTCCTTATTATAATCATTGGCTATTTTTTCATGTTTAGATTTTAATTCCCCTAATTGCATAACATTAGAATTGTTTAAATCCTCTAAGCCACTAACCGAAGGTGAACGGGATAGATTTGATTCTGCATCACTAGGTACACTGCTTATGTCATCAATTGAATAGGAACGTAATATTGATACATCTGTGCTTGAAGACTTTT
>NZ_BCMR01000006.1:0-97368 GCF_001653015.1 Rickettsia sp. Tenjiku01 | reverse complement strand
TAATATAAAATTATTAAAATTTAAAATAGAATAATCTTGTTTATTAATAATACTTAGATTAGTAACATTTAGATTTATATTTTGTAATTTATATTTAAAGAAATTCTTTATTAACTCTTCATGATTATAAATATTTAATACATTAGAATGTGAATAAAATTTAGCATCTAATATATCTATTTTATTAATTTTAGGATTAAATGTTATAAGCGACCACAACGAAAAATGAATTTTAATCTGCTCTAAATCTAACGTTCCTTCTTCTCTTATCGTCTCAATAACCAAATAGGACAAAGGAAATTTATTCATCTTTATTTTTCCGATATTTTCTTTCGCAATTCCTAAATGACTGGTAAAATTATTAGTAACCGAATTATAGTTAACAAACGATAATGCACCAAACATTATAAATAACAATAATGAAAAACACATTATGACTCCGGCAGCTATTTTTTTTATCATGTCTGTAAAAAAGTTTTTAAATATATTATTATATATAATTATCAAAATTTAAAGGCAAATTAATGAATTCTTTAGAAAATTTAATTTTAGTCGGTGTAATAAAATCATGTCATGGAATTAAAGGTCATGTAATGTTAAAATCTTTTACCGACCCTGCTACAAAAATACTTGAAAGAAATTTAGTAAATGAGTCAGGAGCAAATATACATATTAAGCTAATTAGCCAAAATGCCAAAGGAGAATTAATTTGTACATTTAATGATATAGCTACTCGAAATGAAGCTGAAAATTTAAAAGGTTATAAAATATTTTGCTTAAGAGCAAGTTTACCGGAACTAGACGAAGATGAATTTTATATAGCGGATTTAACTCATTTACCGGTATTAAACCAAGATCATAAAGAAATAGGCAAAATTAAAAATATTCTTAACTTTGGTGCCGGTGACATAATTGAAATAGAATTTTCAGATCAAACAACCAAATTATTACCTTTCAATAAAGAATTTTTGCCTATTATAACTAAAGATTATGTGATTTTAAATTATCAAATAGAAGCTTGAATAATTTACCGTAGTTTTCAATTTCTTTATAGTACCCTACGATTCTTATTCACCTCTGTCTCATCCCGTGGCGTGACCACGGGATCCAGTTAAAAATACTAAATTTATTAGTATTTATTGTTTTTATGGCACCCGTGGTCAAGCCACGGGGTGACACAGTGGGGTTTACCGGTCCACGCAACAACGCCTCGTGGGAATAACATAGAATATAATTATATTAATCCTTAATTGAGTAAATTATATAAAATTGACAATTAATCCTTAAATACTATAATTAATATATGTATATAAATAGAAGGTTAAGCTCTATGCCTAAAACTTTAAAATACTCACTTATTATATTTATAAGTATAATATTATTATTAATTGTTATTCCTTTCTTTATTCCTTTAAATAATTATAAAGGAATAGTAATAGATAAAGTTAAAGAGGCTACACATAGAGATTTAACTATTAACGGCGACATAAAATTATCTTTACTACCGCATCCCGCAATATCACTATCAGAAATTAAATTATCATCAATAAACGGTACAAAAGAACCTCATCTAGTTTCCGTTGAAGGTGCTAAAGCGTCATTGCGACTTTTGCCTCTTTTTAGAGGAGCAATTGAAATAGCTTCTATAGAACTGCAAAAACCGATTATAAATCTAGAAGTGTTAAGTAATGGACAAAAAAATTGGCAATTTTCTACACCTAATAATGCATCCAAAACAAATGAAATTAGCTCTGTAGAATCTACCGATACTAAAACTGAATTAGCACTTCCTATTTTGATTAGTCATTTTAAAATTATAGACGGCAAAGTAATATATATAGAAAAAAACAGTAAGAAAATATTTAACGATATTAACTTAGAGACTAAAATTAAAAGCCTTAAAGGTCCTATAGATTTGACTATAGCTTTAAAGGCTTTGGAACAGCAAATTAATATAGACGGAAATATTGAAGAAATCGGTAAAATAATTCCGTTCAGTGCCAATATTAATCTTGCCGGTGAAAAAATTAAAATCGAAGGAAAATTTGATAGCGAAAATAATTCGTTCATAGGTAACGCAAATATTAAAGGTAATACTAAAACTTTAGGTATGCCTGCTGATTTACAAAATGACTACGAGCTAACTACGGCAATTACTGCCGATAGTAAAAATATAGCTATTAAAGATGCTAGACTTAATTATCCAAATATAGAATTACTAGCAAATGCCAATTATGATATAGAGCGTAATAACCTGAAATCAAATATTATTATCAATCCCGGTAACATTATAACCGAGATTAGCTCTAATTTAGATAAGACAAATATTATGCTACAAGCTGATAGTTTAAAACCTATACTTGATGCTCTAAAACTAAAGACCGATAAATTACCGCCTATTATTAACCAAAAACTTATACTTACTTCTAATGTAATTAGTAATTCTCAAGCAATAAAATTACAAAATATTAATTTATCGGCTGCAAATAGTAATCTAACGGGAGATATTGAACTTAAAAATTTAGCACAAGATATAACTATTTCGCACAATCTAAAAATTAATAATTTTGAGTCGTTTATGTCTCTTATGGGAGTAAGTAATTTAAGTAAGATTGGAGTATTGCAGTTAAACGGAGGAGTGCAAAAAATTAAAGATACTTTCCATATTAATAATAAAATATCCGCTTTTAATACTAATATATCTATTAAAGGAGATATTAATTTAACTCAGAAGCCCAATTTTAATCTTAACTTATACAGTCCGTTAGTTAATTTGGATAAAATTCTTACAAGTAATAGTTCTACTCCTGCTCCAAATAAAACTAATAGTCCTGCTACTCAAAACATACCTACAGCTAAAAATAATTCTCCTTGGTCAAATAATCCTATTAATTTAGGGTTTTTAAATGAAATTGAAGGGCAATTATCCGCAAATATTGATAAATTAACTAACGACTCATTAATCATAAATAATTTAAAAGCAAAATTAAATATCACCGGCGGCACGCTGAATATTACTTCAGTTAATGCAAGCATTTACGGTGGCGAACTAAGTAGCACCGGTTATGTGAGTTCAGCCAAAAATCAAAACGCTGCAATTAAAATCGATTTAAAAAATGCCTATCTCAAAAGTTTCACTCCGCAATCGGATAAAATAAAAATAACTGATGGGCGACTAAGCTTTAAAGCCGATCTTACTTCTCGCGGTAATAGCGTTTATACATATGTTAATAATCTAAATGGACAATTTAACGTAAATAGCGATAACGGGGAAATAAGCGGATTTGATTTAAACCGAATCGCAGATGCGGTAAATAATGCTAAAAATACCGAAGGAGTATTGCGACTTATTAACAGCTCCTTTAGTGGCGGATCCACATCTTTCAAAAATTTAATTGCCAGAGGGAATATAACGCAAGGCAAGCTGAATTTAAATGAATGTAGTTTAGATGCTTCACCTGCCACAACAAATGCAAGCGGTCAAATTAACTTACCACAATATATGATGGATGTTAGTGCAAGCGTTACTATTGCGGATTTACCGCCTATAGCCGTTAAATTATACGGATTCATAAATAATCCACAGCATAAATTAGACGTTCAAGCCTTTCAAACATATTTAGTTAAAAACGTATTTAATAGCGTTATTAAAGACTTAAAAAGCGGAGAGAAGAAACCTGAAAATATTATTAAAGATGCTTTGGGTCTCAGAAAGAAAAAGGATACAAATACAGAGGAACAAAACAGCCCTCCGCAGGAAAACCAACAAGCAGATCCTGTGAATAAGCTTCTACAAAAAGGCTTGAAGAAACTGTTTTAATGTGACCGTCATGGGTGTTGTGTGACTTATTATTTCTCTCTATGTCATCATCCAGCAAAACATATAATATAGTGTAGTAACAATGTTGAAGTTATTTTTTCTAGACTTAGTTAGCAAGCAACTAGATGACAGTGCAAAACTCATAAATACCCACGTTTTGATACAGTTATTCCTGTGCCAAACCTAATTGGATACAAAGCCTTTGTTTCCTCAGTATCTAATACCAAATTAGGTATGTTTTTAGGAAATCTTGAATTACTTTAGTAATTTTTGCTGCTTCTTCATCATAATTTGCCTTTTTCAACACAATAATAAGGTCTTCATATAATGATTTTTTATTTGGGTTTAACCCTATAGCTCTTTTGATAGAAGCGAGTGCTTCCTCCGGATTTATTTTATGTAATTTATTAAAAAACTCTTCGTGAGAGAATGCTTTACTTGGATCTAGTTCAATAGCTTTCTTTAATGATTTAATCGCATTATCTTGTTGTTTTTCCATTAAAATAGAACTTAAACTATGAAAAGTTTCAGCTTCTCTATTGTTATATTTTTCAGTTTTATCATAAGTTTCAATAAAATTTGAAAGTTCAGCAGGATCAGTTTCAACAAATTTTCGTAGATTGTCTTTTTCTTCTTGATATTGGATATCTGTTATGAAGATCGAGATATTTTTGCACTACTTTCTTTAGCAATTTCAGAAGTTTTAAACTTCCAATAAGGCAAAATTTCATTTTTATATGGTTGATAAATGCATACTCCTTGCTCCCGTTTACCTACTCTATAGCTTTCCGGGCATTTATGATACTCAATATCATTTTTTCATTTATAACTTTTATTATCAAAATTTAGATAGCTTGATTTTTCCATAACTTATATTTGTAATTAATAATTTATAACTACAATTTCAATGTAAGTAAATAAATCTGAAGTTTGTAAAGCTAAGTAAGTAGTTTAAATAAACTTTAATTTAAAATCGTATGATTAAGAAAATAGTACAAAATACGAAAACTTTGCACGTACGTCCTAATGGAAGATCCGCTGATTACATAACGCCTAACTTCATGTATGGCTGTGCCGGAGGTTGCAGAAATAGTTATTGTTATGTTATGCATATAACTATGCGACATTATATATCAATATATATCAATGAAAATATAGATTAAATACTTGACGTATTGGATAAACATATAGCAAATTTACCGACTAAAATTTCCCATCAAACAGATTCTAAATATTGGACATATGATATAGGTTGTTCTACCGATGTAAGTTTGCATTGGAAACACACTAATTGATTAAAGATATTTAATTTCTTTAAAGAAGATCCACGTGCTAAAGCAACTTTTGCTACTAAATATGTCAATCCTAAATTACTTAATTTTAATCCTGAAAACAAAATAAGGATTAGATTTAGTTTGATGCCGACAAGAATGAGTGAGATATTAGAGCCAAAAACGAGTCCAATTATCGAGAGAATAAAAGCGGTGAATATTTTTATTGAAGCAGGTTACGAAGTTCATCTCAACTTTGCTCCTATTATTGCTTATGAAGGCTGGCTTACCGAATATGCAAAGTTATTTGAAGATTTCTCAATACATAAATAACCAATATAAACCTTTTATAAAAGCGGAATGCATATTTTTAACGCATAACGATAAGCAGCATGAAAGAAATATTGCCTCAAATAGATTAGAGAGTGAAGCTTTAATTTGGCAACCAAATTATACAGGAAAATAAAGTAAGCGAATATGGAGGCGAGGCGGTACGTTATCAAGCCGATATTAAGAATAGTTTTATCCAACGATGGAGTGTGTTGCATGACAGGTTGCTCCCATGGAATAAAATACGATATATATTCTAACTCTTCCTACTTATCAAAATTACGAAACAAAAGCATAAAATTTAAAAATTACAGTTATAAATCAAAAATCACTTGCATGAAAATACACTTATGATATGTTTCTTCACGTTGGGTTTCAATTTTAGCTTCTATAAAAGTAACCTAACACTATTATCTCTCAGCTAATAGTGGATATAGTGTTAGTTGAGTACAAAAGTAAAAATATAAAAAACAAGTAAAATATCGAATAGGCAAAAAATCGTTTAGCTTGTTTGTTATCAGGGGTGTCATAGAATAAAGAACCGGCATAATATAGAAATACTACCCCAAGAATACCAGAAATTATTAAATATATAAAATTATTCATTCCAATAAAAAAAGGCATTAGCGAAACAATAAATAAAAGAATACTGTAAATTAGAATTTGTTTTTTAGTATATAAAGTCCCCTTTACTGCAGGCATCATCGGTACTTTACAGTTTTTATAGTCATCGTTACAGAATAAAGCAAGAGTCCATGAATGCGGCGGCGTCCAAATAAAAATAATCAAAAATAATATAATCGACTCTAGAGATATAGTATTGCTTACCGCTGCATAACCTATCACAGGAGGTAATGCTCCCGATACTCCGCCAATAACGATATTTTGTATAGAACGACGCTTTAACCAAATAGTATAAATACAGATATAATAAAAAATAGTAAATAGCAGTAAAAAGGATGCAAGTAGATTAACACATAAAGCCATAAAAAATACTGCAAAAAATCCCGTTATCAAACCAAAAGATAAAGCTTCATCAGAGTCTATAACTCCTCTTACTATCGGTCTTTTTTGGGTACGTTTCATTAAGCTATCGATGTCTCTATCGTACCACATATTAATTGCCCCTGCACTACCTGCCCCAAGCGCTATGCAAACAACTGCAATACCAGCAATAAGCGGATGCACAGAATAAGGAGCAAGCCACATACCTACAAAACCCGTAAAAATCACAAGCGACATTACACGCGGTTTCATAAGTGAAATATAGTCTTTAACAGTACTTTGTGAATGATTGATTTTACCTAAATTGATTGGTCTTACTAAGGAACTCATATGCAATATTTTTTAATTAAATATAAAAAGTTTTAGGTTAAAAATCAATGATTGACTTTGATGCAAGAAATGTATATATTTTTTTTGTAATTCAAATAATAAATAATAAGTTAAGGATATTATCAGTGACAAAAATTGTTCGTTCTAAATATAAAGCTAGTAGAAGACTTGGAGTAAGTCTATGGGGTGATAGCAAGGATGCTTTCAATACACGAAATTATCGTCCCGGGCAACATGGGCAGAATACCATGATTAAAACTTCAGATTATGGTTTACATTTAAAAGCTAAGCAAAGATTGAAATGCCACTACGGTCGTGTCACTGAAAAACAATTTAGAAATATTTTTGCACTTGCTCAAAAAATGAAAGGTAATACCGGTGAAAATTTCATTGGGTTACTTGAAAGTAGACTTGATACGGTAGTTTATAGAATGAATATAGCTCCAACTATTTTTGCTGCAAGACAGTTAGTGTCACACGGACATATTAAATTAAACGGTAAGAAAGCCAATATCGCAAGCATACGACTAAAGGCAGGCGATGTTATAGAAGTTAAAGAATCCGTAAAACAAATACCGCTTATCCAAGAATCCGTTTCAAAACAAGGTCAAACAACACCGGGGTATTTATCATTTGATGTACCTTCATTAACCGGTAAATATTTAAGAGTTCCTGCTCTTTCTGATGTCCCATATCCTTTTGAAGCAGAAGTGCATTTAGTAATCGAGTTATATTCTCGTTAATAATTATAAAAAGGCAGGTTTTATTTATCTGCCTTTTTACTTTCTTCCCTACACCTACATTTTTTCTTTATACTATAATACAACTTATCACCTAATTCGGCAGTGTTTATTAAAGATAGATTAGTTAAGAATTTAACGTCTGAGCTAAGAAAAAACTGTACTTTTTGACGAAGCACGGAAGTATAAAAATGCTAATTTTTAGTATTTTTTTATTATTTTTATGGAGTGCCACGCTACTTTCAATCGTTCAAAAGGTATTGCTGCGTGGATCAGTTTTTCAGTTGTTTTTGGATACCGTGGTCAAACTACGGTATAACACCGAGTGCTTTTTTCGATACACACAACAACGCCCACTCACAATAACGATATCTATTTTTAATAAAAATAATGCTGCTTCTACCTTTTCCAAAAAGTTAGCATATGGAACGCATTGAATAATTAGCGGTATAATTGGTTTTATTGTAAATGGGACAACAGGAAGCAGTCTTTTTGTTTCGGCAACTCTTGCTGATGAAATCTTAATAACCGAAGGGTATTTTCAGAAACATTATCTTACTTCTGCCACATTTAAAGGAAGTTTAATCTACCCTATTACTACAAATCTCATCACAACTTTTCCTAATTATTCAGTACCAATTTATTTAACTTCTACAGCTGCAATAGTAGGCTTAGCATATTATGATTATCAGGAAAATTTAAAAGAAATTCAGATAAACTTAACTCCTAATATTAGGGTAATTGATCCTAATATACTTTCTAACAATTTTAAAAATGATTCAAAAAATGAAATTAAAGATGTAACCCAAGGGTTTTAGATTTAATTGAAGCATAAATAAATAGTAGTTTTATTAACTATACCGGAAATGATAGCAATACATTAATTGCATTAACCTTACTCATACAGGACCCTAATGCTGATATAGGACCTCTTGTTTCTCAAGGAGCAAAAATCAGTATTTTATGGTGTGGAAAAAATATAATAAGCACACTATTCCAATCATATAAAGCTTCTTTAACACAAAATACTCAAGATTTAATCGAACAAAAAACTTTAGAACTGTTACTAAACGAGGAATATAAAAGTAAAATCTTAGAATTAAAGGATATAGAAGCTATTACTAATAATTTATTTAATGATCTTAATAATACTTTCACTATTGGAATTTTACAATTAGGGAATTTAATCACTCAAAAAATTATACAGCTTATTGCATTGCAAGATATAAAATGAATTTAGTTCCAGGAGCTATTATATTTAATGCGTTTTAAAATATTAAGGAAGGATTTTTAAATATATTATATCAACTGAATATTTCTTACAGGCAAGAAGCAGAGGAAATTAACGAAAATACAGCTTCTATAGTAAGAAATATATCCTCTAATACTTCAAATATCTTGTTAACTGATTCTGCTCAATTTGTACAAAATCAATATGCCAAGCAACTTAAAGCTAAAAAAGAAATATCAAAGCAAATGTTGTTTTTAGATAGCACAAAAAATACTATAACTACTATACTAGATATCTCCGATAAATTCATAAAATCACTTTATATTCATAAAGTAAAAAATGGAGAGATTACGCCTGAGCAAGCTCTACTACTTAATCCTTGGCTTGAAACCTTAAAATCATTCTTAACAAGTTCCTCATTAAAAATAATCTTTAGTGGAGCAGTTATATAACAAGCGAGAATTACAAAATTAATAGAGGCAATTTCTTCTGAGAATAAAAAGGAATAACATGGTCTACTAATGATACAAACGATGAACTTGTAATTTCTGATTATAACCTAATTATAGAAGAAAGAACTATTTTGAGTTTTGAAAAATTAGTATTCAAACTAGGAGCACATGATCTTCTTTCAGCTTCCTCAGGAAAAGGCAACACTACTTTTTTAAAGAGTTTAGTCAATTGTATTGCTGATCCATGCCATAGCGTTGGTGAAATTTCCATATCTACCCATTATCAAAATCCAAAAATAATATTTATTGATCAGAATAGTTACATACCGGTTTAATCTACTTATATTTGAAATAATAACCTCCGGCCTTGATCAATCAATCATTAAAAGTAATAAGCAATTATTAGAAGCAAAAATTAACACACTACTTATAAAATTAGATCTAGGTACATTAATTAAGCACTTAAGTGCTAAAAATTATGATGTAATAAATGCACCAAGTGGCAGTCAAAAGAAAAAAATTGGAATCATTAAAGCTATAATTTCCAACCCTAAAATATTAATTTTAGACGAGGTATTTGCTAATCTTGATAAAATATCTATAGAAAATGCATAACACGCTTTAAAAGAATTTTTACCGGAAACTTTAATGCTTGTAGTGCATCATGACGGTAAATCTCATGACTATAATAATTTTTATGATCAGTATAAATCTTGAAGATTTGTATGCTGAAATAAAATTATTAGGAGAATAGCTATTCTATTCAACCCTATATATTTGACTACTTTTCATTTATCATGAGTATATACTAAATCTAGATGTTCAATTATGGGAGTTTTTTAAGATTTCTTTATAGATTTCAAGGTTTTTTCTTAGCATCAGATCAAGAGAGAAATTATTAATTACCGTATGTCTTGCCGCTTCTTGGATTTTCTTAGCAAGATCAGTACCTAAAATCGAGAAACAATAATCGATTTTCTGTGCTAACGCTTTGGCATTATTTGGTTCTACGTGGAAACCGGTTATATTATTATTTATTGTCTCTACTGCCCCGCCGATATTAGTTGCAATAACAAGCTTCTTCATCGCCTGCCCTTCTATAATAGTACGCCCGAAAGCTTCAGGCTCGATTGAGGCAGAAATGATAATATCGGAAATCCCATATAGGTTTATTATATCCGAAGCATTACCAAAAATTTGAATTTTATTTTGAAGTTTTAGATTAGCTATAAGCTCTTTTACTCTATTAGTAAAATTGGGATGTCTAGATATATCACCGACCATTAAACAATAAAAGTCTCTATGTTTTAATTTACTTAATGCTTCTACTAGAACAAGATGTCCTTTCCAACTTGTCATTCTAGAAGGCATTAATATTATCGGCACGTTACTCGGTACATCATATTTATCACAACATTTTTCAAGTTTTTCCGGCGTTAAATTTGCGGGATCGAAATAATCACAATTCACTCCACGCTCAATTACTACTATTTTATCTTCATCAATTTTATAGTTTTCGAGCAAGTGTTGTTTTACAAAATTAGACACGGCAACAACTTTCTTGCCTTTTAGCATTATGCTATTATAATATTTTTTAAAACTATTCGGAATATTATAAACCCCATGAAAGGTAGTCAAAAATTTAGCATTTGTCCATTTTGTTGCTAGATATGAACTCCATGCCGGTGCTCTTGATCTTGTATGAACTATATCAACATTATATTTTTTGATTATTTCTGCTATCAATTTTGCATTATTCAGAATTACAAAAGGATTTTTACTGTTACTATTCATTTCAATATGCAATATATCTTCCTTATCTAACTCTTTAACTAGAGTACCGCCTGCTGAAATTATGATAGGAGTATGACCGAGAATTTTAAGATATTTTGCAACTTCTATAGTACCTCTTTCAACCCCTCCCGAAACTAGAGCAGGCACTACTTGCAAAATAGTATATTTATTGTATCGTTTACTTGACTTTAATGAAGGCATTAAATCTCAATCTATTAAAATAATTATTTAAAATGCACAAGCTTTATAATAAAACACAAGACAAATTTATTGTCTATGATAATTATAGAATAATTAATACAAATATTCCATCTGTAATTTTTTTACACGGCTTGATGTCTAGTATGCAATCAACTAAGGCTATCTATTTAATAGATTATTGTAAAAAAAACAATTATAATTTTATTGTTTTTGATAATTTCGGCCATGGAAACGCATCAGGACAATTTAGGGATCAAACAATTAGTGATTGGTTAGAAGGAGTATCACTAATTTTAGATAAATTAATTAATACGGAGGCGATATTAGTAGGTTCGAGCATAGGAGGATGGCTAGCATTTCTTGCGGCTTTAAGATTTCCTGATAAAATAAAGGGACTTGTGTGTGTGGCCCCTGCTCCAGATTTTACTGAAAATATTTGGCAAAATATATCTCTAAATGATCAAGATAAGATGCAAAAAGATGGAATACTAGAAGTAAACGGTAAAAATTGTGAGCATAAATATCCTATAAGCTATAAACTGATAGAAGATGCAAAAAAACATTTATTATTGACAAAGAAACAGATTGATATAAATATACCGGTACATCTAATTCATGGGATGTTAGATGAAGACGTGCCTTATAATGTTTCAGTAAAATTATTAGAAAAAATAACCAGCAAACAAATAGTAATGAAGCTAATTAAAGACGGTCACCATAATTTATCTAGAGCAGAAGATTTAAAGGTAATGACAAATTCCTTAGAAGAAGTAATTAGACTCTTAAGTAATATTAAATAAACAATAAATATGTATAGCAACATAAATAAAGTTCATGATTTTAAAGAAGTTATAGAAGCGGTAAAACAAGCCGATAATACTAGCTTAGTGCTTTTTGATGTAGATGAAGTAATTGTAATGGATAGTGATGAATCTAGGTTAACACATGATTATAGAAAAGAATTAATGAAGAACATTGAAAAAAGACTTACTAGAAAAGAATGTGAATTATTACTTAGTATTGTTCTTAAAGATAGGCAAGCTAGATTTGTTAACCCAGATATCTTAACGATATTTGCTCTACTTACAGAAAAAAATGTACCGGCAATGGGTCTTACTAAACTTCCTACCGGTAAATTCGGCGTAATTGAAGATATGATCGAATGGAGAATTCGTGAACTCACTGAATTAAAGGTACATTTTCAAGAATTTTCACCTTTAGAAGATGAGATAATAATAGAAGATTTTAATGCCGGTTACGGTAAACCTACATTAAAAGACGGAATAATTTACACTGCGGAATATGATAAAGGAAGCATGCTTGAGTATGTATTACGAAAAACAAATTATTATCCACAATCAATAATATTTATCGATGATATAGAAGAAAATTTATTATCATTACAAGAAATTTGTAAGAAACTAAAAATTAACTATCAAGGATTTGAGTTTACCGGTTCTGCTATCGTTCCTGAACCTATTCTTGATGCACAATTAGAAAAAATTAGATTTGAAATTCTAGAAAAAGAATATAAATGGTTAACGGATGAGGAACTAAAAAAGTATACTTTGTCATCTAGTAGCTTGTCCACAGTATCCAGCTAAAAATGTCACAACAACATACACTTTTAGTTGCTTTTCCTAGATGCCGTGAACAAACTACTAGATGACACCTATGCACCTTAGAGTATAATATATGATGTCTGCAAAACTTATTGTTCTTTTTACCTTACTTATCTCGCTTTCTACTATGGCAAGTAAAAAGGAAGAAGAAAAAATTACAGAAGTAAAAGCAACTAAAGTACAAATTGCCGAGCTTTACGACATATTTAATATTGTAGGGCAATGCCAGAATGATAATAGTCGTGATTATTATGCCAATGCCACCGGAGTAGTTGAACAAGTCTCAGCACATCAAGGAGAAATAGTAAAAAAAGGGGATATATTGCTAGTTATAGATAAAAACATAGCAGAAACCACTAAATCTAGAGCAGCAGCGTTATTAAATACAAAACAAGAAAATTATAGTAGAAAAGAAGCTTTATTCGCTAAAAAATTTGTAAGCAACGAGGAATATAAAAGGTCAAAAAGCGAACTTGAAGATGCAAAATTTAATTATTCCAAAGCTCTAAAAACATATAATGATATGATAATTACTGCACCCTACTCTGGTAAAATAGGCGTAATTAAGTCTATGGTCGGCGATGAAGTAAAAATAGGTGACTATCTTTTTAGCATTACCGGAACAGAAAACTCACAAAGTATTTTTATTGAATTGCCGGAATCTTTAAGCGGAAAAGTTGGCGTCGATACTGAAGTTTTAATTGCAGGAAAAATTAAAAGTACAATCGGGGCAGTATCGCATTACTTATCAGATAATGGTACTTTAACAGCTAAAATTATTTTACCTATGGGTACAAAAATCCTGCATAATAGCTTTGTAGATGTTACGCTTATAATTAACCCTCATAAAAACCTAACCGTTCCTGAAAGTTGTATTCAACGAAATAATCAAGGTAATTTTATTTATAAAATAGACGGTTATACGATAAAACAATTATATGTAAAAATCGGTACACGTACAGAAGGTCTAATTGAAATTATCTCTGACGATATTAAAGCAGGTGACTTAGTCGTTACCGAAGGTATAACTAAAATTGGTGATGGCTCAAAAGTTAAGATACTTGAGGAATAGTTATTTATATATGCTTTTTAAGCCATCTCTGTATTCTAGAGAATGTTGCACGTATTCCTTCTTGCCTTATAGAAGTAATAGTTAATAAAATCAAAATTTTTGTCACAAAGCAATAGGTTCGTATTTTTTGAATTACATAGTTATTTTTGAAAAAAGAAATATTACTTTTTTTATAGTCTGCATTTTTATTTTCTAGTAATCTTAATTGTGTCACAGCTGCTAATAACAAATTAATAGTAAACGGACTAAATCTACTTAAATAAGAATCATTAAGAACATAAGAAGTAATATTTATTAAACCTACTGAATATTTATGTGGGTCCATAAACGTATTAGTACCACCGCTAATTCGTACTTTAGACAATTCTTTGTCTATACCGCCTATTGAGTTTTTACTAGCAATAGATATCCATAAACAACAATCTTCACCACTTCTTATATTTTCAGGAAATAAATTTTCTTGAAATAATGTCAAAGTTCCCATAACTGTCGGCATTGCTATTGGACAAGTTTGTATGACTTGAGGGAAAACATTGCCACTAAAAAGCCCGGAATGAACAGATGCGATATATTTTCCTTTTTCATTTATTTTTTGATATGAAGTATGAGAAAATATAAAATTATTTTCTTCCATAAACTTTAATTGGATTTCTATTTTATCCTTATAAAATAAATCGTCCGAATCAAGGAAAACAATATATTTTCCTATAGCATTTTTAATACCTAAGTTACGTGCAGCAGCAGGTCCTTCATTTTTTTTATGAAAATATTTTATTCTTTTATCTTTTTTGCATATTGCAGTTAATTCTGATATATCATCAGTCGACCCATCATCTATTATAAGTATCTCAAAATTTTTGTGTGTTTGAATAAGTACACTTTCTATAGCTTCAATTGCCCAATTTATTCTATTATATACCGGTATAATAACACTAATTTTAGTATCATTTAGTACTTGTTTAGCCATAGTATTTGCTAAATCACAGGCTTTTTTATACGGAGTATTATTGGATAAAAAAGTAGCTGTACGAGTTAAAAATAAATAAGGAGAACCTTCCATTTTGATCATTTCTGCTTCTGTTAACTCGTGAAGAAACGATGACCATAATACATTACATTCTTCGTTATGATTTGATATTTTTTTACTACCTTGCTCTGAATGAAAACGAGATTTAATTAGGATAGATTCGTCAAAATGAATAGGGGCAACACGGAAAATTTTAAACCATAAATCATAATCTTGCGTTGTCGGTAAAGCCTCATTAAATATACCGACTTCATGAAAATATTTAGCAGGAATCAATAACGAACAACCATGTATTAATCCTCGTAATAAAGGTAATAAAGAAATATTAAGTTTATTTATAGGTAGCACACTATCCGGTTTAATATAACGTAGAGAGTTGCCTTTTTCATCGATTAATTCATAACCACCGTAAATGATAGTATCTTTATTATCTAATTTATTTAATATGTCAACTTGATGCTTAATTTTATTAGGATAATATATATCATCATGGCTAAGCCACGAAAAATATTCCCCTTGCATGTTTTTTATACCGTAATTTAAGGCCGAACCGCAACCTCCGTTTTCTTTATGAAAATAGCGTATTTTATCGCCATATGATAATGCTACACGTTCTGTCTCTCCATTATCTTTTGAACCATCATTAACAACAATAATTTCAATATTTTTGTAAGTTTGTGCTAAAGCACTATTTATAGCTTCTTTCATATAATTAGCCCCATTATAGACAGGTATAATAATGGAAACTAAAGTATGATAAATATTTAGAGGTTTATCTTTTCTAGTTGTCATAACTTTTAAAAAAAATTTATAAAATGTTAGTTTTATTGTTTAAATTTTCTATAGAGCTTTAGAAAAATAGATTTTTCTTCTTCACTAATAATTAGTTTATTTTTAAGAATTTTTATTTCTTCTAGAGCATTATTTAGCTCTGTTACAGTATTATTTAATTTAGTGTTTCTCTTCACTATTTTTAAATGCATCTCTAGTTTGCAGCAATTGTTTTAATATATCTTGGGATTGCAAACCTAACTTTTCTAAAAATTCCAGAGTCCAAGCTGAGATTGGATAGTTAAATAATTGTTTTATAGGCTTTAAATCTGAGTTACTAGATATACAGATTATAGAATTAGGAGGATTTTTCAGAATGCGTGTCATTAGTTACACCATCTACTCCTTCATAGAAAAATTCTTTGTTCGGATATGATTCAAAGTCTTTTTCAGTAATTCAATTAACTAAATGATGTATATTCCCTTCCGGTTCATTAAAAGGTACATTTACTATTAATCGTTTTTTATATTTAAAATTAAGTGCTAGATTTAACCCATCTTCAATATGCTCAAGTGTATGTCGTGATATAATATAATCATATTCTTCTGCCTTTTTAATAAAACTAACTAAATCAGATTTAATATATTGTATATTAGATGCTCCACAATTTTGTTCAGCATAAATTATAGATTCTTTACTGATATCTATTGCTGTAATTTCTACTCCTAATATATCGCTAAGCATGAAAGTTCCGTGTCCCGTTCCACAACCTATATCTAAAATTTTTATTTTTTGATTTAGCATTAATGGGCTATTAAGTATATCGGCTTCTATAATTTTTTTAAAAATCTTATAGCTACTTTTATGACGCATTACCTCTAAAACATCATAAATTTCCCCAAGAATTAATCTTTCTCCATCATTATAAATTTCTTCTAACATAAATTATTTAAACTATTATAATTTTAATAAATATTCGGCGATAAATGCAGCAGGGTTTTCTACAGGATCAAGCATCTTTTTAAATTGATTTCTGCCACTACTATTTTCATAATAAGGTAAATAATGATTTTGCTTAATAAATTCTATATAGTTAATAATATCTTGCGGCTCATAAGCAAAATACATATATTTTTTTAATTCTTTAGATAGAGCATTGCTATTAAATTCATTATTCCAACCATTACTTAAGTAAATTATAGGCTTATCGGCAACTACTACTTCAGCAAGAGATGAAGTACCGTCACTTATTACAATATCTGACACCATTATATCATCCAGTAAAGACCTGAATGCATGTGCAGAAACAGTAACATTCTTTAAAGAGTTAAATCTACTTAATATATTATCCATATCACTTTGGCTTAAGTAATTTTTACCGACTGCATAGGTAAATAGTGTAACATGCGGTCTTATAATAAAATGAATATTAGGATGTTGTAATGCATAATTATAGAAAAAATAGTGATAATTTAAGAAAGTAGAACCTCCTTCATATAAATCTCTATTTTTAAATGATAATTCCCATCTAGGAAGCCATAAAATGGTTTCCGAGTTTGGTTTTTCTTTAATATTATAATTTCTTACTTCATAGTATGGTTGATAACCTGAAACAATAACTCTATCCTTAGGAAATTTATAATTACTAATAAAGATATCCTTTGTACTTTCTGAATCAACAAATACCGTCTCTATGCAATTTGATAACTTATCATCATCAATATTTTTTTGATGAAAGATATGCGGACCATAGACTATATACATAATTTTTGTTTTAGTTCCTCTAAAGCTCTTATACAAATTAGCAGCCGTAAAAGGTTCTGATATATAGCCTTGAAAATTTTCGTAAGGATTTTGCGTAAAGATAAAATCCGGCTGATAATTTTTTAGTGCAGAAATTTCACATTTTGTATTAACATTTGAATAAGAAGCATACTTACCGCATGGATATATCACATCTTGTGCATCAAATTTACTAATAAACCCGGTATCTATTCCTCCTTGAATATTGGGATGAGGATGAGGTACTATTACAATTTTGACATCATGACCTATTTTTTTCATCTCATTATACATTGCGTATACGCCTTTGCCGCCGAATGTCTCTGTACTAACAAGGAAAACTATTTTTTTATAAGAATTTTCTTTGGAATAGCAAAAAGAAGATATAAGAGTTATTAGTAAAAAAACACTTAAAAATAAAGTGTTAAGTTTTATTAATTTAAAGCATTTCATGTTTTTGATATGATAATAATGAATAGGATTACTTTTTAAACCATACTGTATGGTTAACATAATCCACATAACTTAAAACTATACGTAATATTTTCTTTGATACAAGTCCTGCTTCTGCATAATCCGGCACGATATCTTGCAAGCGTTTATTATTCTCGTGTTCTTCCGTAATAGCTTTCACCGATTGTAGTACCCGTTCAGCCTTAAAACCCGACATAATAAGCGTTCCGGCGTCCATACCTTCAGGACGTTCATGTGCTTCTCGAATATTTAAAGCAGGTAAATTAAGTATAGATGCCTCTTCAGTGATAGTACCACTATCGGATAAAATACAAAATGCATTCATTTGAAGTTTGACGTAGTCCGTAAACCCGAAGGCTGGCAAAAATCTTATTTTATTGCCAAGTTCTTTAAACTCCTCTAAATCCTCAAGCCTTTTTTTAGTCCTTGGGTGTGTTGAGAAGATTACAGGAAAATTATACTCTTTAATAAGCATTTGTAAACTACTTAATAATTCTTTCAGATTATTTTTGACATCAACATTTTCCTCACGATGTGAGCTAATTAAGAAATATTGCTTTGTGGTAAGTGACAATTTATCTAAAATATCAGACTTTAATATTTTAGGCATAAAGCGATCAAGGACCTCAGGCATATGCGAACCTGATTTAAAAATAAGCTCAGGCGGTAAACCTTCGAAAATTAAATAACGTCTTGCATGCTCGGTTAACGTAATGTTAACGTCACTAATATGATCAATGATTTTACGGTTTATTTCTTCAGGTACACGCTGATCACAACAACGATTTCCCGCTTCCATATGAAAAATCGGAATTTTACGGCGTTTGGCGGCAATTGCCGATAAACATGAATTAGTATCACCGTAAAATAAAACGGCGTCGGGCTTTTCTTTCTCAAGTACTGCATCAACTTTTTCGATAATAAGCCCGATAGATTTTGCCGTATTATCTGCTGCTACTTCTAAGAAATAATCGGGTTTTCTAATTCCCATATCATCAAAAAAAACCTGATGTAATTCATATGCATAATTTTGACCGGTGTGAACTAGGATGTGATGAGTATATTTATCAAACTCAGAAATCACGCAGCATAGTTTAATAAGTTCAGGACGAGTACCAACAATCGTCATTACCTTAAGCATTTTTTAGCTCCTCTTGTACGTAATCAAGAGTCAGTAATAACTCTTTTACTTCTTCTAAATTTAAACGTTTTGTATTATGGGAAGTGTAATCCTCTAAAAGAGCTACTTTCTTTTCACCTTCAACAAAATATTTTGCATAATTAAGATCGCGCCCGTCCATAGGAATACGGTAATAATCCCTTAAATCATCAGCTTTTGCCATTTCTTCTGATGATACTAATGATTCGTAATGTTTTTCGCCGTGACGTGTACCGATAAAACGTATTTCATTTTTACTATCGAATATATCTTGTAACGCTTTTGCGAGTACTTCAATTGTGCTTGCCGGAGATTTTTGTATGAAAATATCACCCTGATGACCATGCTCAAACGCATATAAAACTAAATCCACCGAATCTACAAGCGACATTAAAAAACGTGTCATTGACGGTTCTGTAATGGTTAATTCCTTACCTTGTTTTATTTGATTGATAAAAAGAGGAATGACCGAACCTCTAGAAGCCATAACGTTACCGTATCTAGTAACGCACAGCACAGTCTCACCTGGAGAACGCATACGTGCTTTTGCTATTGCTAACTTTTCCATTAATGCTTTAGATAATCCCATTGCATTAATTGGATATACAGCCTTATCGGTACTCAGTACAATAACTTTTGTAACTTTGTTATTAATAGCAGCACTTAAAACATTTTCAGCACCTAAGACGTTAGTATTGATTGCTTCCATAGGATAAAATTCACAAGTCGGAACCTGCTTTAAAGCAGCGGCATGGAATACATAATCTACACCATGCATTGCCTCATCAATACTTTTATAATTGCGTACGTCCCCGATATAGAATTTAAGTTTCGGATTATTTAAAGCAATACGCATATCCTCTTGCTTTTTTTCATCTCTACTGAAAATACGAATTTCCTTAATATCGTTAATAATACCAGATTTAAGAAAACGAGAAAGCACCGCATTACCAAACGAACCGGTGCCTCCTGTAATCATTAAAGTTTTATCTACAAACATTATATATAAATACCTATTTTTTATTATTCATTCTGTCATTGTGTCAATCGAGAAACACTCTAAGGTAGTCATCCTGTGGCTTGTCCACAGGGTCCAGTTATAAAAAATACAAACATAAAAAGCTCGATTTATCTCACTTTATGCTGGATTCCGTGTACAAGCCTATATTCGCAATGACAATTTACTTAAACTCATACATACGCTTTACAAGCTCACGCCATTCAGGAGGCGTATATCCCGTCACCTCATTAAAACGAGTGCTATCTAGTGAGCGATCTATTACAAGCTCATCTGATGAAATAATATCGATGTCTTTATTATATATTTCTGCTACTAATTTTAACAATTCTAACTTATTAATCGGTTTTGAGGCAACATGATAAAGCCCGTGCAACTCTTTATTAGGTAACACAAAATCCCTTATTATTCTTGCAAGCTCTACTGTCGGGAATCCTGAATAAATAGCTTTCTCAAACCCTTTCACTGAACCTTCTGCACTTAAAAACCAATTGATTAAGCTTCTATTGCCTGCTAGCTCATGACCTATAATGGAAGTACGCAATGTGATAGCATGCGGATAATCTACCTCACCAAGAAATTTTGAACGACCGTAAAGGTCATAACAGTCAGAAAAATCGCTTTCCTTATAATTACCTTTTTTTCCTGAAAACACACAATCAGTACTAATATGGATTAACCTTGAATTAGCTAGTTTACATAAATTAGCTAGCCTATGAGGCAGCAAACTATTTATCGGTAATGCTTTTAACGGGTCATTAGCATCTGCCAATTGTTTTACAAGCCCTATACAATTTATTACTATATCGGGTTTTGTTTGATTAAATACCTCAACTAACGCATCATGGTTCTCAACATCTACATTTGTAATTAATTTATCGGACAAATCCTTAGAAAAGTAAGAACGAGCTGAATTATTTCGGGCTGTCGCAAAAATGTCAAATTTTTTATCCCTACTTAAAAACCTGAATATGCTATTACCTAACATACCGGTAACACCTAAAATTAATGTTTTCATAGTATATTTTATTTATTTTTACCGAATCGGTTCTATCATAAATAATATATCTTTACAATAGTGTTTTGAGTGCGTAACAATATTGAGTTATAAATAATTAACTTGCCATAGAAATGGTTCTTATTCTATCTTCTGTAATTTTCCAACCTTCATCTTCTGCAAGCTCTAAATCATATTGGTCTTGCATATTCCCAACGAGGATTAATATTAAAGTACTTACCCAAACGAAGGGCTGTATCAGCGACAATTGAACGATGATGCTTAATTATATTATTGATCCTAGTAACGGGTACATCAATATCACGAGCAAGTTTGCTTTGACTAATCCCCATAGGTTCCATAAATTCTGCTAGTACAATTTGTCCCGGTGAAATAGGAGGTAATTTATTCTTGGCTTTGTTGCATGGACCGTTTTATGTCATTCCCGCGTAGGCGGGCATCCAGTAAAACCTATAAAAACAAGTTTTTATAGGTTTATTTTGTCAAATATGCCACTTCTATATCAATATTGAAGTTATTTGATCCCCGCTTTCGCGGGGATGACATTGAGTAGGTTTTTCGATCCATACAACAACTCCTCAATTCTTTCCTAATTAAATATTTTTTATAGAATCAAGCACGGTTTCAAGAATCATACTAGCAGCTACTGCATCATCGTTATTATTACGGTCTTTTCTTTTCACTCCAAACGATTTAAGAAAATTATTTGCAGCTTTGGTAGTTAATCTTTCATCTTGTAAATATATAGGTAAGTTTATAGATTTTGCTAGCTCTTCAGCAAATTTCATCACTATATTTGTTTGCTCCGTTACTGCTCCGCTCATATCAATCGGTAGACCTATTATAACACCGCAAACTTTATATTGCGCGATGATATTAAGCAAGGCAGTAATAACAATTTTTTTATTTATTTCGGTTATAGTATTGAAGGGCATAGCAATACTACGTTCTTGATTAGATAATGCGATTCCTAATTTTTTGCTTCCGTAATCAATAGCGATAAGCGGAGCATTTGGTATTAAAAGCTGATAAAATTCTTGAAGATTGTTTATGATCATGATAGTTATAAAAATTACTTTATTAATTATTATTTATGCTAAAAACTATTCAGAAACATTTAGATACGAAATTAATTAAATTATCGGCGATTTTAGCCTTTATTTATTGTTTATTATTTAATACCGCAATATTGATTTATAAATTTGATTATTATAAAGCAACAATCTTTAGAGGGATATTAGAGTTATCAAAAGATTTTTGCTATATTTATATATTTTCTTTTATAGCATTTTTCGGTCTTAGCGTACATAGATTAGTGTTAAAAATCGGCGTGGGGTTTTTATTTATAACATCCGCTATTGCTAGTTATTACATTTATTTCTTCAAAATCAATCCTACTAAACAAGTAATAGGTAGTTTTTTCTCAACGGATTTAAACGAAGTTTATGAATTAACCAGCATTAAGTTAATAATATGGATAATTTTTTGCCTTTTGACCTGTTTTTATACTCTCAACTCTTTTGCCGCCGAAAATTCTAAATCATTCGTCACAAAACTATTATCTACTGCTTGCTTACTTATTTTTGTATATAATATTATTATTCCTTCATTTAAGATACTAAAAAATTATTTTCCCATTCAGTATTTACATAATAGCTACCTTAATTTTGCCGGAAATTTCGGTGAAAAAAATTATGCATGTATAGATATTAGCAAACAATATAACTTTATAGATAAGTCAGATAAAGATATTATCGGTGTTTTAGTTATAGGAGAATCAGCAAGATTTGATCATTTCGGTATTAACGGTTATGAAAGAGATACGACTCCTTACTTAAGGACTACTCAAAATCTCATTTCTTTCAAAGCTAAATCTTCTTCTAACCTTACCTATCTTTCCGTACCGTCGTTACTTTCACGTTATCCTGCAAGTCAAATTGAAAATAGTAGACAAGAGAACAGCTTTTTATCAATTTTAACAAATCTTGGCTTTAATACTACCTGGATCGGTACTCAAACTTTAATGAGGAGTTTTGCAAATTTTGACCTCAGTAATATATATAATGACGTTAATTTTACTATAGTACCGGGCGGCTCTGCCCTATTTTCTTTAAATGATCATGATGAAAAAATATTGCCTTTTATAAAAGAAATACTAACAAACTCAGAGAAACAATTTTTAGTAGTTCACACTTCCGGCAGCCATTGGAACTATAATGCGAGATATCCAAAAGAGTTTGAGTATTTTACTCCTACCTGTCCTATTAAGGTTAAGGGAGATGCAAGTGATTGCGATAAGCTTGCTTTAGTTAACAGTTATGATAACTCTATTTTATATACCGATTTTTTTTTATCTAATTTAATAGATTTGCTTAAAGATAAAAATGCATTTTTATTATATGTATCTGATCACGGCGAGTCCCTCGGAGAAAATGGTTATTACGGTCACGGCGGTCCACTACTTGCAGAACAAATAACCGTACCTCTTATAGTTTGGGTATCAGATGATTTTCAAGCCAAATATCCTAAATCAGTATCTTCAATTAAAAATTATGCTAATACCGAAATTAGCCATGATTATGTATTTCATTCAATCCTTAACTGTTTAAATATAGAGTCCGAAATAATAGATAAAGACTTAAGTATATGTAAATCTAGTTAAAAATTATTGAATTATTAAAAAATTTATATATAAATTAAGAACTCACTAATTATATAATTTATTATTATGTCTGATATACCTAAACTAGACGACTATTATTATAGATTTTTACAAAGTATTTTACTTAAAACACTAGAACAAAATAAAGCTGCTGAAACGTATTTATTGCAAAAAGATTTTAATAGCGCTTTAAATGAAATAAAAAATGTAAATGAACAACTTGAAGAATATTCAAGCATTCTTTCTTTACTCAAAGTAATTAAAACCCATTTTAATGATAAAAAAAATATATAAATTAAGTACCGTTTAACTTAAATCCTTTTTTTATAATTAAAAATAATATAGAGTGGAAATAAAAAAAGGTATTGAATTATGGAATATGCATTATTAATTTTCAGTATTATAGCGATTTTAGTTATAATACAAATGGTTAAAGTTGTACCGCAACAACAAGCATGGGTAGTAGAAAAACTTGGAAAATTCGATAAGGTACTGCAGCCTGGCTTAAATTTACTCATCCCTGTTATTCAGAGAGTAGCATACAAACATACTTTAAAAGAAGAAGCAATAGACGTTACCGCTCAAACAGCTATTTCAAACGATAACGTAACATTATCTATAGACGGTGTTTTATATGTTAAGATCATTGATCCAATGGCAGCATCTTATGGTGTTAATAATCCTTACTATGCCATAACACAGCTTGCTCAAACTACTATGCGTTCGGAAATCGGTAAACTCCCCTTAGATAGAACTTTTGAAGAGCGCGAAACTTTAAACGTAGCAATTGTAGCAGCTATTAATCAGGCTGCTATAAATTGGGGCATACAATGTATGCGTTATGAAATTAAAGATATTCAACCTCCGCAAACTATACTTAAAGCTATGGAATTGCAGGTAGCGGCAGAGCGTCAAAAAAGAGCTCAAATTCTAGAGTCGGAAGGTAATAGACAAGCAAAAATTAACCATGCAGAAGGTGAAAAAGCACAAATCGTACTGAATTCAGAAGCTTCTTATACAGATCAAGTTAACAGGGCAAAAGGTGAAGCTGAAGCAATAGGCTTAGTCGCTACCGCTACGGCAAATAGTATTGAGATTGTCGCAACTGCCGTACAAAAAACGGGAGGGAGTGATGCAGTAGCTCTTAAAATAGCCGAGCAATATATTAGTGCGTTCGGTAATTTGGCTAAAGATACCAACACCGTAATTTTACCCGCAAATCTTTCAGAACCAAGTAGTTTTATAACCGAAGCATTAACTATATTTAACCAATTAAAAGCTTCTTCTTCGGGAACGAAAATAGATAAGTAGCAATTTATAACGATTTATTATTGTAATAATAATTAGTTTTATATATCATATCAGATTATTAATTAATAAAAGGTTATGAATATGTCAGTATTTGTCGGCAAAACTGCTCCGGATTTTACAGCTAACGCTATTATGCCTAATAATAATATAGACGATAAGTTTAAACTTAGCAATTATGCTGCAGGGGATAATATAGTGTTATTTTTTTATCCCCTAGATTTTACTTTTGTTTGTCCATCGGAAATTATAGCATTTCACAATAAGCTTGGTGAATTTACCGAAAGACGTACTAAAGTAGTAGCTGTTAGTGTTGATTCTTATTTTAGCCATTTAGCTTGGAAAAATACTCCGCATAATAAAGGTGGGCTTGGACAAGTACAATTCCCAATGGTTTCCGATATAAAAAAGGATATTTCTTCAAAATATAATGTACTTAATGAAGATGGTGTTGCTTTGCGTGGAACTTTTTTAATCGATAAGGATTTCATAGTACGTCACATGCTAGTTAACGACTTACCTATCGGTCGTGATATTAATTATACATTAAAAGTAATCGATGCTTTAACTCATCATCAAAAGCACGGCGAAGTTTGTCCTGCCGGCTGGCATAAAGGTGAGGAAGCAATTACCCCATCACATGAAGGTATAGCCCATTATTTAAGCTCACATGCAGAGAAGCTGTAATATAGTGTTATTAAAGTGGAAAACTGTCCTACCGTGGCTTGTCTAGTGTTGTTGCATGGTTCGATATCATTCCCGCGAAAGTGGGAATCCAGCAAAAAATAACCTTAACAATTGATAAACAATTACATATTTAACAAAATAAGCATATAAAAACACAAATTTTTATATGCTTGACTGGATTCCCGCCTAGGCAGGAATGACATACAGCACTAACGCAATATCAAATAACCCTAAATAATGTTGAAAGAATTATTTTTTGCTCCTAAAATATCTTATAATATTGAAACAATTAATATTTTACGTCTTATTAGGAGTGCAATATCGGTCCTAAAACTTTCTTTAGTTTAATTAAATTATTTGGTGATGTAGCAACTGCCATAGATAACGTTCCGGATTTTTCATTGCGAGGCGGAAAGTCAAAACCAATTAAATGTTTCAGTGAAAGTGATGCTGCAAAAGAGTTAGAGCTTCTCGAAAAAGACAATGCTAAGATCATCACATATAAAGCTCCGGAATATCAAAATTATTACTTGAAATTTATGATCCACTGCTAATATTAAGCTATAATAATTATAGAGTTATTAAATCATACTATATAAATGCGTTGCAATAGTAGGTACAAAAACGCTGCTGCAAACGGAAGAAGCTTTGCTCATAAAATTGCAAATGATTTAGTAAAAGAAAGTTATATAACCGTTTCAGGGTTAGCACGAGGAATAGATAGCAGCGTACATCAAGCTGCAATTTCTCAAACTATCGGAGTTATTGCAGGCGGTATTGATCATATATATCCACCGGAAAATAAAAAACTATTTGAAAATTTAGCAGAAGAAGGTTTAATATTATGAGTTACCTATCGGCTTTACCCTGCTTGGAAAACATTTTCCACAGCGTAACAGGATAATATCGTGACTAGCCTTAGGAGTAGTGGTAGTAGAAGCAAGCTTAAAATCCGGTTCATTAATAACTGCAAAATTTGCACTTGAACAAAATAGGGAAATATTTGCCGTTCCCGACTTTCCTTTAGATCTAAGATGTCAAGGTACAAATAAATTGATTAGAGAGGGAGCATATTTAGTGGCATCAGTAGACGATATTGTAGCTAATTTACCGCAATATGAAGAATTTATGAAAAAAGATGATGGATTATTTAAGGATTTTGTTGAGCTAGGAACAGTAAATACTAGATATGTTAAAGAACCATCACAAAAGCAGCGTACTGCTTGCTATATTGGAATTATTATCGGCAGTACTCATAATAGACTTGGAATATTTACAAAAAGAAATAGAATTACCGCTTCCTCTCATATATACGGTAATATTAGAATTAGAACTCGCCGGGACAGTAATGCGTCACGCTGGTAATAAAATATCATTAGTTTATAATAAGTAGATGAAATTAGTAATAGTAGAATCGCCGGCAAAGGCAAAAACGATAAATAAATATTTAGGTGATGAGTTTAAGGTCATTGCATCATTCGGTCATATTAGAGATTTACCTGCTAAAAAAGGCTCGGTGTTACCTGATGAAAATTTTGCAATGAAATATGATATTTCCGATAAAGCCGGTAAATATGTAGATGCCATAGTTAAAGATGCTAAAAAAGCTGATGCAGTATATCTTGCAACCGATCCTGATCGTGAGGGTGAATCTATCTCATGGCATGTTGCAGAGGTAATAAAAGAAAAGAATCAAGTTCAATCCGATGATTTTTTCAAAAGGATAGCATTTAACGAAATCACTAAAAAAGCAATTATTCATGCCGTTGAAAACCCTAGGAAACTTGACACTAACTTAGTAAATGCCCAACAAGCAAGAAGAGCTTTAGACTATTTAGTCGGCTTTACCCTTTCACCTCTTTTATGGCGTAAGTTACCGGGATGTAAATCGGCAGGACGTGTGCAGTCCGTGGCTCTGCGATTAATATGTGAGCGAGAAGATGCAATAGAGCGTTTTAAGTCAGAAGAATATTGGGATATTAGCCTTAAAATGCAAAATAGTAATAACGAACTATTTACTGCTAAATTGACTCACGTAAACGATCAGAAGTTAGAAAAATTCTCAATTATTAACGAAAAAAACGCCAAAGATTTAACCAAAAAATTAAAATCTCAAAAATTTCATGTTGATAAGATAGAAAAAAAACAACAAAAACGTCAACCACAACCTCCTTTTATTACTTCATCACTACAACAAGAAGCAGCAAGAAAATTAGGTTTTAGTGCTAAAAAGACTATGCAAATAGCACAAAAACTTTATGAGGGTGTTGATATAGGTAAGGAAACTATAGGGCTTATTACTTATATGAGAACCGACGGCGTTACATTATCAAATGATGCAATAGCAGATATACGTAAGTTAATCGATAAAAGTTATGGTGATAAATATTTACCGACTAGCCCTAGAATTTATAAATCCAAAGTAAAAAATGCTCAAGAAGCTCATGAAGCAATAAGACCGACAAATATTACTTATACTCCTGATAGCTTAAAAGCAAAGCTAGACAAGGATTATTATAAGCTTTATGAGTTGATTTGGAAAAGAACTATAGCCTGCCAAATGGAAAATGTTATAATGGATTTGGTAGTTGCAAATTTAGCTTCGGAAAATAAAGAATATTTGGCAAAAGCAAACGGATCGACTATAGCCTTTGACGGATTTTATAAGGTTTATCGTGAAAGTATGGACGATGAAGCTGAAGAAGAAAATAAAATGCTGCCGCCTTTAAAAGAACAAGAGCCGCTTAAAACTAAAGAAGTTATTCCAAATCAACATTTTACCGAACCACCTCCAAGATATTCAGAAGCAAGTTTAGTGAAAAAACTTGAAGAGCTTGGGATCGGTCGTCCTTCGACCTATGCTAGTATTTTATCGGTTTTACAAGATCGAAAATATGTTGCTCTTGAGAAAAAACGATTTATACCTGAAGAGCTTGGACGTTTGGTAACGGTATTTTTAGTCGGTTTCTTCAAAAAATACGTTGAATATGATTTTACTGCAGGACTTGAAAACGAATTAGACGCAATAGCAGCCGGCAAACTTGAATGGAAAGCTGCTTTAAATAATTTTTGGAGCGGTTTTAACCATAATATTGAATCAGTAAACGAGCAGAAAATAACCGAGATTATTAGCTATGTACAAAAAGCCCTTGATTATCACCTGTTCGGTGAGAATAAAGAATCTAAAGTTTGTCCTTCATGTAACACGGGCGAGCTTAGCTTAAAGCTTGGTAAGTTCGGAGCGTTTTTAGCATGTAGTAATTACCCTGAATGTACTTTTAGAAAATCTATCGTTAGCGGTAACGATAACAACGAGAATGAAGGCGAGCCTGCCGCTATGCCTAATGAGAATAAAGTTTTAGGTACGGATAAAGACGGAGTAGAAATATATCTGAAAAAAGGACCTTACGGACCTTATATTCAACTTGGCGAACAAGAAGGCAAAGTAAAGCCGAAACGTAGCCCCGTGCCTGCTAGCTTGAACCAAAATGATATTACACTTGATATAGCATTAAAGCTTCTAAGCTTACCACTAAAAATAGGTATTCATAAAGATAGCGACGAGGAAATTATGATAGGATACGGTAAATTCGGTCCTTACATAAAATATATGGGTAAATTTATTTCGGTGCAAAAAAAATATGATTTTCTAAATTTAAGCTTAGATGATGCGATGAAGCTAATTGAAGAGAATAAAACGAAATTAGAGAAGAAACAGGCGTAAATGGTTTAGTTTCTCACCCCGTGACTTGATCACGGGGTCTCAGGACACAGACTGTGATACAAGATCCCGTGGTCAAGCCACGGGATGACAATTAATAAAATTACTTATTTATGACAAAAGTTATAACACGATTTGCTCCGTCACCGACCGGTATGTTACATGTCGGGAATATCAGGGCAGCATTGCTTAACTGGCTATATGCAAAGAAACATAACGGACAGTTTATTTTAAGATTTGACGATACGGATTTAGAGCGTAGTAAACAGGAATATAAAGACGCTATCGAGGAAGATCTAAAATTTTTAAAAATTAATTGGGATCAGACATTTAATCAATTAAGTCGTTTAAGTAGATATGATGCAATCAAAAATCTATTACTAGACAAAAAAAGATTATATGCCTGCTATGAAACTCCTGAAGAGCTAGAATTAAAGCGTAAATTTCAATTATCTAAAGGTTTACCACCGATTTATGATCGAGCTAGCTTAAATCTAACTGAAGAGCAAGCAAAGAAATATATAGAACAAGGAAGAAAACCGCATTATAGATTTTTGGTAAATCATGAGCCGATTAGCTGGCATGATATGATCAAAGGCGAAGTTAAATATGACGGCAAGGCTTTAAGCGACCCAATAGTGATAAGAGCAGACGGTAGTATGACCTATATGTTATGCTCAGTTATTGATGATATTGATTATGATATTACTCATATTATTAGGGGTGAAGATCACGTTAACAATACCGCCATTCAAATTCAAATGTTTGATGCTTTAAATACTACTCCTCCGACTTTTGGACATTTAAGTTTAATAATCAATAAAGATGAGAAAATTTCTAAAAGAGTTGGAGGGTTTGAGATTGCAACTCTTAGAAAAGAAATCGGAATCGAAGCTATGGCAATCGCTAGCTTTTTTAGTTTACTTGGTTCATCAGCACAAATCTTGCCTTATAAATCAATGGAGAAGCTAGCAAATCAATTTGAGATAAGTAGTTTTTCTAAAAGTCCAACTATCTATCAGCCGGAAGATTTAGAAAGATTAAATCATAAATTACTTATAAGTTTAGATTTTGATACAGTAAAAGAACGCCTTAAAGAAATAGATGCCGAGTATATTGATGAAAATTTTTGGTTATCGGTAAGCCCTAACTTGCAAAAATTACGTGATGTAAAAGATTGGTGGAAAATTTGCCATCAAACTCCGAATGTAGAAAATCTAAATTTAGATAAGGAATATTTAAAGCAAGCAGCAGCATTATTACCGAAAGGTGAAATCACTAAAGATAGCTGGAGCATTTGGACTAAAGAAATAACCAATATAACAGGCAGGAAAGGTAAGGAGTTATTTTTACCTCTTCGCCTTGCTTTAACCGCCAGAAAATCAGGACCGGAAATCGCAAGCGTTTTACCTTTGATTGATAGAGAAGAGATAATAAAGCGTTTAACTAGTGCGTGACTCTCTATGTCATTCCCGCGAAAGCGGGGATCCAGTAAAAATAATCTTATTGGTACAAAAATTGTATATTTGGTAAAATAAACATATAAAAACAAGTTTTTATATGTTTTACTAGATTCCTGCTTTCGCGGGAATGACATAGAAACCATGCAACTCCTCGCAATGACAATTGAGTATGACAATATTTTAACTATAATACTCTATCATGTTAGTATTAATAGCACCGCAAGCTCTGCGGTATCACCGTAAATATTATCGGCAATAAGAGAAACTATACCTGCTGTTCCTGCTACTAAACCTTCCCACAGTTTCATAAGCTACATATCCTGCAGTTAGTCCTGCTTTTACTGTATTTTTTAATCGGACGGCGAAATTAAAATTGCTCCTAAGGTAAAAGCACCGATAAGAACCAGAGGATTGTAATAAACAAAAGTTGCAAGGCTTGCTACAGTTGCTTGAGCAAATGTAGATACAACAGAATAATTAGAGTTACATCAGAAATAAAACCCTGAACGGAATATACAGCTTTTGCACCGTTTTCTATCACATTAATAGCATGTTCCGTTGCTAAGGTAACACATACATTGTGAAATCTGTCGCAGCTTTGGTAGCATTTTGAAAATGAATTGTAGCACTGTCAAAGTAACTAGATATTTTTTTTGAAGTTTTTACAATCATTATTATTGTAATTGACGTTTCCGCTATTTATGGCCCCGTATAGTTTTTTGTCATGATTTTTTCCCCTTAAAATTAAATCGTGACGCAATTATAACTAAAATGTTGTTGTGTCAATGGATATTATTAATAAATAATTAAAAAATTAATGATACTTTAGGATAAAAAGAAGGTTTAGCTGTTAAAAAACTTTTTGATTTTTAGCTTATCTTCTTTAGACAAAGTAGGCTTGAACCCGTGTATATATCTTTTTTATTAGCACTTTCAGGTCTCAATTGAAACTCGCCTTTAATTGTGTTGATTGTAACTATCTGATCAGGAGAACCCCATTTAGGAAAATCATTATCATGGAAAAATATTCTTTGTCCCTTGATAATTTTATTTATATAAGCAGCTATTTCTTAATCTTTAAAATCAAATTGACCATGTAACGAAAGATATACAGGATTTTTGTTAAACGCTACTATATCATTTCCATTGAGATCACCGGGAGTAGCAAAAAGCCCATAACCCGGTGAATGAATTAAATTTTGTCTAATTATTGCTTCGTGGATATCACAAGGATTACCGGTTTTTTGATATATTGCGTAGCTTAAACGAATAATATTGATTTTTCCCGTATTTAAAAGAGCTTTATTCGAGTCTTGATTTCTAAACTGTAATTTTCCAATAGGATATTCTAGCTTAACATTTTTGATTTGCTTGTAATATGTAGGCATTTGCCCATGCATAGGGTAAATCTAAAACAACCTCACCACTCATATTGCCGATTATTTCCGTCTCAACTTTGATATGAAACAGATGTATTAGACAAAGGTGTTATTTTGTAATGTATCTGCCTATAAGTATTTGCGGATACTAGATTTGACATTAGAATTCTGATTTACAGAATTTTTATTATTTTTTATGGATTGCCACACCGCCTATATTGCTGCTCGCAATGACGATATCTATGTATGCATGTATTCTATTTAATTATTACTTCCTGACCATTAGCCCATAAGCTTCTATGTCTTCAAGCCATTTAGCGTTTTCTATTAAATATGATTCTTAAAATTCGGCAAGTGTAGGATCAGGTTCGCCTGCTAAATTTTTAAGCCCGTCAAATAAAATGTCTAAAAAACCTATTTTATTCTTTTTACAATAATCTCCTACATCTTCAATATGCTTCGCACGATCATCAACAAATACAATAAAACTAGCATTTAGCTCTTCAGAAAATTTTGATAAAGTACCACTTTTTGAGTGATTACCGGTTATAAATATACCTTTATAAAAAATAGCATCATCCTTTTGTCCTGAATTATAAATTGCTAATTTTTCATTATCTGAAAATTCGATACCCAGCTCTTTTAGTTCTTTATATCGCCAATCTTGCATAGAAGGAATATTGCCGAATGCTCCCGTATTCATTTGTGTAAGACCATAAACCGAAAACTTTTCCTTGAGCTTGTTTATAACTTCTACCCACTCTTCATCAATTAATATTACTTTTCGCTGCAAACGCCAATTACTGATAATTTCCTCATAATTGTCATAACTACTTTTATTTTCCTTAATTCTATCAATTATTTGATTATAAGGCGGCTGCTTAAAAGTTTTTGATTTAGGAGTTATAAGCGTATCGTCAACATCAATGAATATAGATGCACGAGTAGGAGCATTTTTTATTATTAAATCATAAACTTTTTCGGCACTATCGGCAGTTTCAAAATCTTTCATATATACTCCGAAGTAAAATGAAGAGTAGTGATACGAAGTTTAACTTGGAAAAGAGTAATCGGTCTGTCAGCCGAGGAGCGGGGCGTATATTAAACGTTCAGCATCCGAGGTCTTACAAAGACATTGTTGCTAATTTTTCAAGTGTGGCGAAGTATCAAATTTAATATTAAGTTCTTCAGTTAAAATAGCCATTAATTCAAGCCCTGCTCTATTTGTCCATTCGCCTTGTTCATAAAAAAAATGATAAGGACCGCTAACCGGCGACGACAACCAAATTTCTTTGGCGGCACTTTGTTTATTTATTACATATACCCCTTTATCAGTATCAAGGTTTAATATATCGCCTTGTAAATCTACATCTATACTTGCTTCTTTATCCTGCTCTTCTATCTTTTCTGCTATATATGCAATTGTTGTCTCAGCTATTTTACTAAATTCACTATTATTCATGATAACATCCCTTAAGTAGATAAAAATATACGCAAATCAACTTCAAAAAGAGCAAGGAGTCTATAAGGCAAGGAGCGGAGCGTATACTTAATACATGAGCACCACAGCTCTTATAAGACGACGTAGCCAATTTTGAAGTTCATCGAGTAGATGGTTTTTCAGGATCAATTGCCGGCTCAGGTACTTTAATCAAACTTTTTCGATAAGTTTCAACAAATCTATTATGATCATTAAGATTGTTAGAAAAATTATGCCCGCCTTTACCGTCAACTACAAAAAATAATGCATCCGTTTTAGCAGATTTTACCACTGCTTCTAAAGATTTTAACGACGGACAAGAAATCGGACCGGGTGGTAAACCTTTTATATAATAAGTATTATAGGGTAGTTCTTGCAATAAATCTTTTTTTGTTAAAGCTCTTGCTAATTTAAATTTTCCTTCAGTCAAAGCATATATAGTAGTCGAATCGGCTTGTAGCTTCATATTTTTCTTTAAACGATTAATGAATACTGCTGCTATAATAGGCTTTTCTGCATTTGAGCCGGCTTCTTTTTCAATTATCGAAGCTAGCGTTAATACCTCAAGTCTAGTTTTTAATGGAGAATCCGGTGCAAGATTTTGCATTACTTTATCTAAATTAGCAGACATTAAATTTCTCATGTGATCAATTATCTGCTCTTTTTGATCACCGTAAGAAAAAAAATACGTGGAAGGCATTAAAAAACCTTCAGGGATTATCCCTTTTATTTCTCCAAGTAATCGACTTTCTTCATTAATTTTCTTTATAACCTCACTAACTACCGTACCTTCCGGGACAATTATCTTGTGTATTATAGATTTACCGCTTGCTAATATTCTTAAAGTTTGCAGAGGCGATATATTACGAGTAAACACATATTCACCACTTTTAAGAGGTCTTTTTATAGAATAAATTTTAGCAATTACCTTAAAAATTCTTGGATATTTGATTACTTCATTAGAATAAAGTTTTGTAACTATTTGATTTACGGATAATTTAGGTTCAATAATTATCGTTTTATTTTGAGTAAGATCACCCGGCACAAAAATATAAAATATACTAAAATTTAGCAAAGTAATAAATATAGTTAGAGATACTATAACTAAAAAAAGTTTAGTTTTTAATAGGTTGTTTAACATAATAACTATTATTTTTATAAGGCTTAGAAATATTGATAAAAATAATTACCATGAAATGTGGTTTTTTTCTTGACATTTGAAATAGCATATAGTAAAACTAACTTTTTGCTAAATTTAAATTATATAGTTTGTGCTAAATCAATCAATAGTTTTAATATTTGGTAATTAAAATGAGATAACTAATGAGCAACAAATTAATAACGCAAACCAATTTACTATAACAATAGTATACTCCTGTAAAATGAAAAGTTAGAATTTTTATTACAAACAAAAAATAGACATCTTTATTCATAGTGCATATTACTGGCGTTAATACTGATCTTATAATGGGCATTACATATTATGATACAAGATCACAATACCGATCTAAAACACGAAGAACAGACTGAAAGGTTAAAAGCTTTACAAAATAAGTTAGGCAACTTATCCGGTTTCTTGACAACAATGCGTTCTGATAACAATGAGGAATACAAAAAAATTTCCAATGATTTAAAAATTTTAATGAAACAAATTAATACTATAAGAAAAAACATGGAAATATATTTTGTTATTATATTAATATTAATGTTTATTATAATTCAGAAAATGTTGTGGACCACCGGTTTCAAGTACTAATCTTTCTCTTTTAACAACTTTATTTTAGGTTCTAAGAACTCCTGTTTAATAATTTCTGCAGCTATATAAGAAGGTACAGCGTCATCTCGATCACTTGATACAAGCGAATTTTCCAAGCTAAGCCTGTGTTCACGTACTTTTGTATACCTAGCTAACTTACCTTTAAATTCATCGTGTCTAAAACTTTCTGAATTTAGCTGTAATCGGTTTGATTTAAATCCTAATTGCTGCAAAATTTTTTGGCTTTCTATTACCTGCTCATAAGCTTTCTTAGAATTAAATAATAACTCTTGAAGCTTATTACTAATAAGATTAGCTCGGCAATTAAATTGGATAAATTCCGGAATTATTTCTTTATCGGTTATAATATTTATTAACGTAACATATTTTATTTTTATCAATAGCCTGATAATAAAAAAGCTTATAAGATTAACTTTATAAGCCACAATCATAGGAGTACCGGAAGCTGCTATCTCTAAAGTATTAGTACCGGATTTTGCTAAAGCTACATCCGCAACAGCATAAGTTTTAAGTCTCTCACTTGAAAATAAATAATTAAACTTAACATCTTCTAGAAACGGTTTTATTATTGCCTCATGAGCAGGATTTGCAAGAGTAAATATAACTTTAAGATTATTACAACTCTTGAATATTTCTTCAATAGAAGAAACAAAAACCGATAAATGCCTTAGAATCTCACCCTTTCTACTACCAAGAGTAACACACAAAACTCTCTCATTCTCATCTATTTTAAACTCTTCACGTAAAGCTATTTTATCACTATAAAACTCTTGCTCCATAATCGGATGACCTATATATCTACAATCAAGACCGACTTTAGTAAAATATGGAGGTTCAAACGGTAGTAAAGCAAATAAACAATCATAAATTTTAGCGTATTTTACTGCCCTACCCTCTTTATATGCCCAAACCGACGGTGCAACGATATGAATCATTTTCAGCTTTGGTAAAAGTTTCCTTACTCGCTTTGCCACACGATAAGTAAACCCTGGTGAATCTATGGTAATTAATAAATCAGCTTTACTATTTATTATATCCTCCACAGTTTTATCAATTAATTTTTTAAGCTTAAAAATATGAGGCAAAATTTCTACAAAACCCATTAAATTTATGGAAGTAATAGGAAATAAGCTTTTAAAGCTACCGGCTTCCTCCATATATTTGCCGCCAACACCAACAAACTGTACAGCGTCATTCACAAAACTTGATACAGGTGAATTGAGTTGTACTCCTGTATTGTTTTTTAAATGCTGCATTATACGACCACCTACAAAGTCTCCTGACACCTCACCAGCTATAAAGTAAATTTTTGTCATTAAAGATAGTTATTTTTTAAGGTTCTCAATTTCTGTTTGTAATCGCTCTATTTCTTTTATAGATACTTCAGTAATCTCATGTATTTTTTCTATCGGGTTTTTTTTCATTAACATCTTTTTTGCTATTTTTATACTTTTTGTAACTTCGCCTTCTTGTATACCTTCTTGTTTACCTTTTTTCCTCCCCTCCTCTATTCCTTTTGCCATACCTTGTGCTCTACCTTTTTCTTCAGCAGAAACTATATAATCAAACTCTTTATAGCTTTTATTCATATAGGCATGATAAATTATTTGCTCTTTAGGCGTCATCTTAAGTATATCAAGACGTTTTGCTACTTTCTTCATATATGGTGATTTAAAATCTTTCTTAACTTCAGAATGTTTTACTACATATAGCCATTCATCCAATTCATCTCTTATAACATCATTAAATAATGGTACTGATATTACAACATATTCTGGCAATACATTATATAAATCAAATATTTTACCTCTCATATCTCCCAAAGAAAATTTCATAGGGTGTTTTTTATCAACTTCTCTAAAAATAGTCTTACCGTGATATAAAGGTGCTTTCATATTATCAAAAGGAAAATACAATAAATTAATATGAAATATTTTTTTATAGTAGAATAATTCTCGCTCTTAGAAATACTATTAACTATTAATCTACTAGAACTAAAACAAGCTTTATGCATAAAAAGATTTGTATAGGATTTATCTATTTCTACTATATATTTATGCCCTTCTTCATCTTCCACAATGACATCGGCTACGCTAGTTAAGCTATCATTTTCTTTATTACTGCCACTTTCTAGTAAGGGACTTTTATTTTAACAGCACTATAACCAGCATCTTTAAGAATAGCCGAAATAAATCCCTCGACTATTTCATAATCCCTTTTATCTTTTAATAAATATTTAATATCGTAATCAAAACTTATTGTAGTACTCATATTTTTTATCCTTACATCATCTTAAATATATTGCAAAAAATGAAGACAGTATACGAAGATCAACTTCAAAAAGAGCAAGGAGTCCACAAGGCGAGGAACGCAGCGTATACTTAATACGTGAGTACCGAAGCTCTTGTAGGACGACGTAGCATTTTTGAAGTTGATCTTCGTATACATATTATTAAATTCCATTTTACGGTAACTCAAAGCTTCTGCAATATGCACTTTCAAGACCTTATCAACATTCTTAAGATCAGTAATCGTGCGTGCTACTCTAAGTATTCGGTTATAAGCACGCATTGATAAACAAAATTTATTTGCCGCTTCATTCAGTAAATCTTTACCTTCATCCGCAGGCATAGCATAATCTATTAACAACTGCCCATCTAATCTGTTATTTGTTTTAATATTATAGCCCTCATATCTCTTTTCTTGAATTAAAAGTACTGTCTCAACTCTTGCAGCTCTATCTTCAGATTCTTCCTCAGAGTTATCTACAATCAAGTCATAATTATAAACATTAATACTAGATACTGCTATATGCAAATCAAATCTATCCATAATAGGTCCCGATACTTTCATTTGATAGTCGCTAACACATTTTGGAGCTTTTCATACATTCTTTATAAGAATTGCCTCAATAACCGCATTTACAAGGATTCATAGCTGCTATTAAATTTGCCAGATATTTTATATGAGTATTTGATCGTGAGATTAGTATTGCACCGTTTTCAATAGGCTATCTTCATGCATCAATAACATGCTGTGGAAATTCAGGTAGTTCATCTCAAAATAATACTCCGTTATGAGCTAGCGTAATTTCCCCAGGCTTTACTTTTTTTCCGACACCACCACCGACCATAGCGGCCAATGAGCATGAATAATGTGGAGTTCTACACGACCTTGCTTTGGTAAGTTTACCGTCTAAAAATTTTCCTGCAATACTTGCAATCGTACTACATTCTAAAATTTCTTTTGTAGACATTTTAGGTAGTATACTGGGAAGACAGGCAGCAAGTCTTAATTTACCGGTTCCGGGAGGACCAAACATTAAAAGGTTATGCCACCTGATGCTGCAATTTCTAAAGCTTGTTTAGCAATTTTTTGACCTTTTATATCTTTAAAATCGGGATAATTTATCGGCTCATCTTGTAGCTTAGCTTCCGGAGGAGTTAAAACTTGTGAACCTTTAAAAGGATTTACTAGTTCAATTAAATTACCTGCAACAAGTATATTATCATTACCCGACCAAGCAACTTCCGAGCTGTTTTTACTTGAACAAATAAGACCTTTACCTCTAACAGAAGCCCCAATCGCTGCAGGTAAAGCTCCACTTACCGGTAAGCTTGAACCGTCTAATGATAGCTCTCCTATTATCAAATATTCCGCAATTTCAAGTTCAGATAAAATATTCATTGCGGTAAGTATCGCACAAGCAATCGCAAGATCGAAGTGGCTTCCTTCTTTTACTAAATCTGCCAGAACTAAATTTATTAAAATCTTTTTAGTATGTAGTGCAAACCCTATAGAAGATAACACTGCTTTAATACGTTAGACTTGCTATATGCCTTATCATGAAATTTTAAATACTATTTTGCTAGGTTGTAGATGTTATTGCATGGATACTACTAAATCGTCATTGCGAGCAGCCGTAGGCTGCGTGGCAATCTCATGAAATAATAACAAACTCCTGAGATTGCTTCGTCAATTACTGACGTAATTGCCTCGTAATGATGAAAAATAACAATCTCACCTTAACCATTGATTGAAAAACGTACTATAAAACAAACTTAGCTAAGTCGAGATTAGTTATTATTTTTGATAATTGATTTTCTACGAATTTATCATCGATAGTTATTTTTTTGCCTTTCATTTCGCTAGCTTCAAAGCTTATATCCTCAAGCAAATTCTCAAGTATAGTATGCAGCCTTCTAGCCCCTATATCTTCGACTTCTAAATTAACGGTGATCGCATAATCCGCTATCTTCTCAATAGCAGAAGCAGCAAATTCAAGACGTACGTCTTCAGTACCTATTAACGCCGAATATTGTTTTATTAAACTAGTTTCAGGCTCAAGCAATATTTTAATCATATCATCTTTGGTAAGCGAATTTAATTCTACTCTAATCGGTAACCTTCCTTGTAACTCCGGTAATAAATCAGAAGGTTTAGCAATATGAAAAGCACCGGAAGCAATAAATAATATATGATCGGTTTTAACCGGTCCATATTTAGTATTAACCGTCGTGCCCTCTATCAAAGGTAGCAAATCTCTTTGCACTCCCTCTCTACTTATTTCAGCATTTTTTGCTCCGGAACTACCAGTTGAAGCTATTTTATCAATTTCGTCAATAAAAACTATACCGTCATTTTCAGCTAAATTTATAGCTTGCTGAATAATTTTTTCTTGGTCTATTAATTTTTCTGATTCTTCAGGTATAATAATAGCCATAGCATCTTTAACTAGCATTTTTTTTGTTTTAGTCTTACTACTGCCAAGGGCTCGTCCAATCATATCGCCAAGATTAAGAACGCCCATAGATGCTCCCGGCATACCCGGTATTTCAAAACTTCCACCGCCGACAGGTGTAGTATCAGCTACGCTAATTTCAATTTCCGTCTCATCAAGTTTACCGTTTAAAATTTTTTCTTTGAACTTTTCTCTAGTCTCACTACTAGAAGTTTTACCTACTAAACTATCTAATATTCTCTCAATCGCTTTTTCACGGGCATGAATATCTACTTTCGTTTTTGCTAAAGTTTTTTCAGTATTAACGGCTATTTCGACTAAATCACGAATTATTGATTCTACATCACGCCCTACATATCCGACTTCGGTAAATTTAGTTGCTTCAATTTTATAAAAAGGAGAATTAGTCAGCTTTGCAAGGCGTCTTGCTATTTCCGTTTTCCCGACACCGGTTGAACCAATCATTAAAATATTTTTCGGTACTATTTCATTACGTAAATTACCTTCTACTCTTTTACGACGACAACGATTTCTAAGTGCAATAGCAACAGCTTTTTTGGCCTTTTCTTGACCTACGATAAATCTATTAAGTTCATTCACTATTTGAGAAGGGGTAAGCCCCATAGGGTCTTTTTTATAAGTAGTTTTAGTAGCTTTCATACAACTTTTTCCATTATAATATTATGATTAGAAAATACACACAAATCTGCAGCTATATTCATAGATTTTAAAGCAATTTCTTCAGCAGTTAAATTATTCTCGTAAGACATGAGAGCGCGAGCGGCAGATAGCGCAAATAAACCGCCTGAACCTATTGCTGCAACATTATTTTCAGGCTCTACGACATCACCGTTACCAGTTAAAATTAATATATGACTACGATCAGCAACAATCATCATTGCTTCCAAACGTCTCAAATATTTATCGCTACGCCAATCTTTTGCAAGCTCAACTGCACTTCTAAGTAAATTATGCTTATGCTGCTCTATCTTTACTGCAAGCTTTTCAAATAACGCAAGACCGTCAGCCGTAGAACCCGCAAAACCGGCAATAATTTTATTATTTGCTATAGTCCGAAGTTTTCGTGCTGTAGATTTTAGTACGGTATTACCATGCGAGACTTGTCCATCTGCTGCTATAATTATTTCTTCGTTCTTTTTTAAACAAAGTATTGTTGTACCGTGTAAGGATAAATTATCTGACATAATATAAAATTTATTGATATTAAGTTGTTAATTAAGTACTATTAGAATTACTGTTAAGTAGACGAATAGACGAAGTTTAATTTGGAAAAGAGCAAGGAGTCTGTAAGCCGAGGAGCGGAGCGTATATTAATACGTGAGCATCCAAGGACTTACCAAAACGACGTAGCCAATTTTCCAAATTAAACGAGTATACTTGACTAATCCAATTTAATTAATTATTGTCCCTTGAATTTTCAAGGCTTAAACTTAAATAATGAATATATACGCAATATACATTAACTCCACACAAAAAAATAATAATTTTATTGTTATTGCAGAAGGCTTTTCATGGATAGCGGCTCTTTTAAGTATATTTTGGGCATTATACCATAAAATGTGGTTAATTGTTGCTATTGCCGTAATAGCGAATATAATCGTTACGGCGATTAATATTGAAGAGTTAAAGTTTATATTTAAGATAGTCTTAATATTAGGCTTCGGCTTTTTTGCTTCAGATATTAGAGAAAATCATTTAAAAAGAAATAATTACCGACTAGAAGATATAATAATTGCCAACTCTAGAATTGAAGCTGAATTAAAATTTCTAAAACGTAGTATGCTTGTTTAACAGCAACGTGGTTTCATAAATATTAAATCGTCATTGCGAGTAGTCGTAGACTGCACGGCAATCCAGAAAAAAATTAAAGAAATGCTAAAATTAGCATTTCTTACTGGATTGCTTCGTCAAAACTTACATTTTTTACTCGCAATGACGGAAAATTAAGCCATACAATAAAGCTTTTAACAGGAATAAAATGATGTATAACAAAGAAAATGTTTTTGCAAAAATTATAGGTAAAAATCTTCCGGCAGACATAATTTATGAAGACGAACAAATTTTAGCATTCAAAGATATAGCACCCGTAGCACCTGTACATATTATCGTTATACCTAAAAACGAATATATAGATTATGCCGATTTCATCTCTAAAGCTTCTATAGACGAAATAAAACATTTTTTTGCTAAACTTTCTGATATAGCAAATGAAGCGGGTTTAGATAAAGACGGTTATCGTTTAATAACTAATCAAGGTGAGAAATCGGGACAAACTATTTTTCATTTCCATTTCCATATTATCGGAGGTAAAAAACTCATCGGATTAATAAATAATGACTAAAAAATACAATATTGCAGTAATCGGAGCTACAGGAAATGTAGGGCGTGAAACTCTAAATATTCTAGCTGAGCGTAATTTCCCCATTAATAAAGTTTATGCTATAGCTTCAGATAGCTCTCTAGGGCGGGAAATAAGCTTTGGAGAAAAAATACTACAAATTAATAGTTTAAAAAGTTTACATTTTGACGATATCGATATTGCTTTTTTTTGTGCAGGTTCAGAAGTGTCAAAAGAATTTATACCAAAAGCTACTGCTAGTAATTGTGTAGTTATCGACAAATCCTCACTTTTTCGAGTTGATAATCAAGTGCCGTTAATTGTACCTGAGGTTAATTTATCAACACTTAAAGAGTTTAATACTAAAAATATCATAGCTAACCCTAACTGTATCGTCATTCCGCTTGCAGTAGCATTAAAACCGCTAGATAATGAAATAAAGATTAAAAGAGTAGTGATATCTACTTATCAATCAGTATCAGGAGCAGGTAAAGCAGGAATGGACGAACTCTACGACCAAACAAAATCTAAATATGTTTTTGGAGAGAATGATCCTAAGAAATTTCCAAAACAGATTGCATTTAATCTTTTTCCTCATATAGGTGATTTAAATAAAGATGGCTATACAAGTGAAGAAGCAAAAATTGCTTCTGAACTAAACAAAATTATAGGTAATCACTTTAAAGCTAGCGTTACTTCTGTTAGAGTACCAGTATTTATCGGTCATTCTATATCGGTTAACATAGAATTTAACGACAAAATTGATGCCAAAGAAGTCGAAGAAATATTACAAGATGCCGATGGAATTGTTACAATTTCTAATAATAATTACCTTGCGTATATCTCACCCGTTGAAGTGGTAGGCGAAGATGCCGTATATGTCTCCCGAATTAGAAATGACGTAAGTAGAGATAATACGATAAATCTATGGATCACATGTGATAACTTACGTAAAGGAGCAGCTTTAAACAGTGTTCAAATTGCTGAAGAATTAATTAATAATTATTTATAATATAACTAATATGGATAATAAAAATAATAATCTAAATAAAAAAAACCCACTAGTAATAGCATTAGGCGAATGTAGAACAGCTTTTTGGATAGTCTTTTGGTTTGCTTTTGTAATCAACTTACTAATGTTAATTACTCCTCTTTACTCACTACAAGTTCTTGATAGAGTCCTTGGAAGCGGTAATCTACAAACATTATTATTTTTATCAATAATAATCGCATATATTTATTTTGTTTACGGATTATTACAAATTGCTCGTTCTTTTACACTTATAAAGGTCGGAGAATGGCTTGATAGAACAGTAGCTCCCGTAATTTTTGCTTCTTCAATTTCTGCAGCTGCAACACGAGCAAATATGGGTTCTAGCCAATTATTACGTGATTTTCAAGCCGTCAAAACATTCCTAACAAGTACCGGAATTAATACTTTATTCGATGCCCCTTGGAGCCTTATCTATATTGCGGTTATTTTTTCAATTCATCCATATATCGGTCTTATTACCGTTTTTGGTGCAATTATAATAGTTTCAACCGCTTTCTTTAACGCTGCAGCTACTAATAAAACACTTGGTGAAGCTACCGAATTTTCGATCAAAGGTATGACACAAGCCGATATTGCAAACAGAAATGCAGAAGCAATTGAAGCAATGGGAATGATGAAGAATGTTACAAAAAATTGGCATAAATTTAACATATTAGCACTTGATAAGCAATCGGTTGCTAGCTATCGTAACGGTGTTATTTCTAACTTTTCAAGGTTTATCCGTAATATAATGCAAATGGCTGTTACCGGAGTCGGTGCTTACATTGTTGTAAAATCTCACAGTGCAGATATGACTCCCGGTAATATGATTATGAGTTCTATCATAGTCGGTAGAGCTCTTGCTCCTTTCGATAATGCTATTGATTTATGGAAAAGTATGAGTGGTGCTATTAAATCATACAAAAACATTAATAATTTATTTAACACTTATTCTTCTAGAGACGAAACGATGCCAATTCCGAACGTTGATGGTCATCTTACTGTTGAAAATATTTATTATGCTCACCCTATACCGAAATATTTACCGCAACCTCCCGTACCGAAATATATCTTAAAAGGCGTTAGTTTTGCAGTACAACCGGGCGAAGTTTTAGCAATTATCGGTCCTTCGGCTACAGGAAAATCAACTTTAGCTAAAATCATAGTCGGGGTATGGAAAGAATCATCAGGTTCCGTACGTTTAGATAGTGCTGAAATTTATCGTTGGAATAGAGAAGATTTCGGTAGACATGTCGGCTATCTTCCTCAAGGAATAGAACTTTTTAGCGGTAGTATTAAACAAAATATAGCTAGAATGGAAGAAGATGCCGATCCGCAAAAAGTTATTGAAGCAGCTAAAATAGCCGGAGCTCATGAAATGATATTAAGATTCCCTGACGGTTATGATTCTGATATCGGTCCTGCAGGCTCTAATCTATCAGGTGGTCAAAGACAGCGTATCGGGCTTGCTAGAGCTTTTTACGGTAATCCAAAACTCATCATTTTAGATGAGCCTAATGCTAATTTAGATGAGGCAGGTGAAGTTGCCCTTGCAAGTGCCTTAAAACAAGCAAAACTTAAAGGAATAGCAGTTCTTGTAATCTCACATAGACCATCCGTATTATCCGTTGTTGATAAAATTCTAATATTACAGGATGGAGCCGTTGCAGTTTACGGAACGGAAGAAGAGATTCAAAAACACTTTAAAACTTTAAAAAGCGGTACCATTCATATTAATAACTAAAGTGTCATATCGTGACTTGATTGGTATTGTTGCATGGCTTCCAAATCATCATTGTGAGGGAACTTTAGTGAGCGTGGCAATCTCATGAATTCTATCGAGATTGCTTCGTCAATTACTACGTCATGTCCTCGCAATGACGCAAAATACAAACAATACTGACTAAATATAATAATGATTAAATATTATGCAGGACTTAAAACACAATAAACCTCACATTACTCCGGAACAATTAAAACAATTATTGTCCTTAAGAGAAGATGTGTTAAATCTTAAAGGTCAAAGTTCTAAACGTAAAGCTTTAATAAATACTACATTAAAGAAAACCTCTAATGCTATAGAATTCTTATTAGTAAAACTTGATAGGTTTGTTAATTTTATTACCAAGAAAACCGATAAAGATCGTAATAACGTAGCCCAAGCTGCAAGATCACCTATACTTTTCGGTGTTTATGTTATAATCTTTTTAGTATTAATAGGTGGATTATGGTCGGCTCTTGCTCCGCTTGATAGTGGTGCTGTAGCTATCGGTATCGTAATGCCAAGCACAAATAAAAAAACGATTCAACATCATGAAGGCGGAATAATCAATGCTATTTATGTGAAGCAAGGTGATAAAGTCAAAGAAGGCGATAAATTAATAGAGCTTGAAGAAACTAGAATAAAAAGCGAACATGAAAATATTCTTGGTCAGTACCGTAATTTTTTAGCAACTGAAAATCGTTTAATTGCCGAACGTGATAATTTAGAACAAATCGAATTCTCTGATTTTCTAATGCAGGATATCAATTTACCGGAAGTAGCTAAAATAATTCATACGCAGGAAAATTTATTTAGATCTAGAAAAGAAGTATATAACTCAGAGAAAGATGCATTACATCAAAATATTGCTCAACTTGAGAAAAAAATTGAAGGTTTAGAAGCAAAAAAAGTTGCCGCCTCCAAAACTGCTGAAGTTTATCAAGACCGTTTAAAAGCTTTAAGAACGTTAAAAGAAAAAGGCTTTGTACAAAAAGCAGCCTTATTAGACCAAGAGGCAAAAGTTGCCGCTTCAAAAAGCGATGTTGCAACAACTGAAGCCGAAATAGCAGGAATACGCCATGCTATTACCGAAACTCAAATTAAAATTATAAATCAACAAAATAAATACACTGAACGGACTTTAACAGAGCTTCGTGAAGCTCAAGTACAAACCGCATCTCTTAAAGAAAAATATAATGCCCTGACGGATTCGCTTAATCGTGTGATAATCAGATCACCTGTTGACGGTATAGTTAATAATTTAAAATATCATACAATAGGCGGTGTTATAAGTCACGGACAACCTATTATGGAAATTTCGCCAACTAATGACCCATTAATAATAGAAGCAAAGGTATCTCAAAAAAACATTGACTCAGTACATGAGGGATTAGTTGCAAAAATACGTTTCAGTGCATTTAAATCAAGAACAACTCCAACATTTACCGGTAAAGTAGTAAGCATATCTCCCGATATCGTACAAGATGAAAGACAGCATCCGGGACAACAGCAAGATAATTATTATGTTGCAAGAGTTGAAATCGATATGGATGAATTTAACAAAGTTGCTAAAATTAAAAATCTTGAATTACACCCCGGTATGCAAGCTGAGGTACAAATCGTAACAGGTACTAGAACACTACTTAGATATTTACTTGATCCCGTTACTGATACTGCATTTAAAGCTTTCAGAGAAAAATAGATAATTTGAAAATTTTAAGTTAGATAACTTTACGAAACCTAAATATTTACAATATTTATTAAAAATTCTTAATCCTTTATTGACTTTGCATCAAAAGCAGTATAGCTTATTTTGTAATCTAATTAATATACAAAGGTTATGTTAGGCTACGAAAAAGAACAAAGAAGTTTAAATACAGAACAAAAACAAGCAGTCGGATTACTTTCTATAGGTACATTTCTAGAGTATTTTGACCTTATGCTTTATGTGCATATGGCGGTGCTTTTAAATAATTTATTTTTTCCGGAATATGATCCTTTCACTTTTTCGTTGCTTACTGCCTTTTCTTTCTGTTCTACCTATTTGCTAAGACCTATAGGAGCATTAATATTTGGGTATATAGGCGATCATTTTGGACGTAAGATTGTAGTTGTTTTAACTACCCTATTAATGGCTATTACTTGTGTGATTATAGGCAGCATGCCAACATATGCACAGATAGGTATAACAGCCTCTTGGGTTCTTACTATATGTCGTATAATTCAAGGTATGTCAGCAACTGCAGAAGCACGAGGTGCAGAGCTGTACTTAACCGAAAATTCATCTCCTCCTATACAATATCCATTAGTAACAATTATAACCGTATTTTCTGCCGTAGGCACTACGGTAGCACTAGGTATTGCATCAATTTTTACCAATCAAAATATTTATCACCATGAGTCAAGTTGGCGTATAGCCTTTTTCGTTGGTGCAACTATCGCTTTTGTAGGTACTATTGCAAGGACTAGTTTAAAAGAAGCAGAGGCATTTTCAAATAAAAGAAACAAATTAAAACTAAGACTTCAAGAAAATAATATTATGCTTGAAGAAATTGACAAAGATATTCTAGATCAAAAAGTTCCAAACACCACTTCTATTTGGTATTTCTTTATCCAGTGTGCTAGACCACCGTGTTTTTATTTCGTATATATATATTGCGGTGATATATTAAAAAGAGAATGTGGATTTACTCCAAATCAAATTATAAATCAAAATTTTTGGGTATCTATAATAGATTTACTCGGTATTATCGGTCTTGCATTTATTAGCTATAAAATCCATCCTTTAAAAATCCTAAAGGTAAAATTATATCTATTTTTTACCTCTCTCATTTTTTTTCCTATAATGTTAAATTATAACCCTACTCCTGTATATATTTTTATTTTTCAATGTTTAGCTGCATTATTCGTATTTGATCACGTACCAGCAGCTCCTATATTTTATAAATATTTTCCGGTTTTTAAGAGATTTACATATACTAGTATGCTAAGTGCAATAGCAAAATTATTTACTTATATTATAACGTCATTTGGTTTAGTTTATATTACCAATTATCTAGGATATTGGGGATTATTTTTAATTTTCATTCCGGTAGGTATAACTTTTTTTATGGGAGTAACTTATTTTGAGAAAATGGAAACGAATCGCAATTTATAATTTTATTAAAAGTAGAATTTATATTAAATTTTAAATTATTTTTATAACATTCAGCATATATAAGCTCTGAAACTGAAGGTATTTCAAGTATTTCACTTAACACTAAAAAGCTTTTTAACGTCTCTTTAATTATTTTATGAGCTTTTTCAGGCGATTTTGCTTCCAAAGTTTGTAAATTATGTATTCTATCAAAAAGTTTTATAAGAGCAGTATCGTATCTTTTTTGTTTAATTAATAAACTAAGACTTTTCTCGCTACTTATTTTGCCCCAAGGTTTAATTCTAGTTAGACCTGCTACATGCCTTGCTACTTCTTCATCAAAAATATTGCTAATTATTTCTTCAGTAAGTTCAGTATCTTCAATAGTGTCATGAAGTAATGCAGCTTGTAGCATTCTAAAAGTAAAGAGTTTAGGCACTTCTTTTGCTACAAATTCCGCTACCATAATCGTTACTGCGATTGGATGAGAATAATAAGGGTCACCTGATTGACGCATTTGCTCACCATGATATTTACGAGCATAATAAATACCTTTTTGAACTTCTCTAATATCGATAGGTTGTTTTACTTGGGTATTTAAAAATAAAAGCCTTTCGATTAATTGATCTGAATATTTACAGTTTTCAAAATTTTTTTCCCAATATTCTATATCTTTCATACAATCGTCCCATTATATATATATTATTTTATTGGTTTTTTTGATGATTATCTTTTATATTTTCTTTTTAAAATACAATTATTATTTATTAAAAATCTCTATATTTAATAAAATTGCTATTTTTAATGCTAAAAAATAACTATATATTAAAAATAGTTTTTTACAAAGGTTTATATGTCATTCTTAACTATCACCTACATTTTTCTCATTACAACAATATTTCTTTTTCGTCTGTATGGCTTAGGAAGTATTCTTTCAAGGGTTTTGTAAAAAGAACATTATAAAATCTTTTACCAAAACAGCAGATTTTAGCTGTTATTATAGCATCTTTAATATTTGGGATACATATTTTTCAAGACTAATATATATAGCTTTAAGCACTATATGCGGTTTTTTCTATGGTTATGCATATTATAAAACAGGCAAAATATTATGCTCTGTGATAGTTCATTTCGGTCTAAATTTATGCCATGTATTATTATTTACTTATCCTGCTCTTAAAACTTTGTGAAATCAATGTAATTTTAATAGACAAAGTGATAGAGTTTTTTTATTTACAAATAGTAAACATAATAACTAAGTTTTATGAACAAAGACATCCCTACGGATTTATTACCTTCAGAATATGAGTTAGCAAGCTCTAGTAATGCCGCTTGACCCTATTTTAATGGAAGCAACCTTATTATTCTTGTTTGGTTATTGCTGCTACTGTTATTTCAATAATGAGTCAAAAGATATGGGGCTTGAATTAATCGGTGATCACCACGAACATAATGAATAATATTTTTTAATTATTGCATGGTTCTTAATGTCATTCCTGCGAAAGGCTTGCCTACGTGGCTCGAAAATAGTCATTGCGAGGAAATTATGAAATAATTGATGAAGCAATCTCAGGAGATTGTTATTCTTTCATGAGATTGCAATGCAGTCTACGACTGCTCGTAATGACGGGGTGGTATCCACGCAGGCAATGCCCAACCTACAATTTACTTGGATCAAAGCTAAAATTAATCTCTTTCCAATGGTTAAAGCGTGCAGAGTCAAGGTTTTCGATAGGGCTTGCTTGCCATACCGCTCTAATTGCATTATCTGCCAAAGCTTCACAAACACTAACCGGAATATTAGGACAGATTTTTTTGTTAACCTTTGCCTGCTCAACATTACCTGCTTTATCTAGCGTAATACTAATAATGACTTTCACCTTATTATTACCTCTAACTCCTGCCGGTACATTACTCCAATGTCTTTCAATCTGTCTTTTTATCAAAGATGTTTCACTATCGGAAAGAGGCAGCCCATCCGTATAAACCCCTTTAGCTTCTTGTGCATTATCAGCTTTTTTTGACCTTTGATGCTTATTGGATTTTACATTATCCCCTTCTGAAGATTGCTCTAAATGCTTCAGCAAAGAATCAAGCTCATCGGTTTTAGGCTCTTTTTTCTTCACCTCTTTAGGTTTCTCAGCCGGTTTCGTTTCCTCTTTCTTTTCTTCGGGCTTCTTCTTTTCTTCTGCTTGTTTTTTTTCTTCTTCTTTAGGTTTTTCTTCCTTTACTTCTTCTTTCTTCTCAGGTAACGCTTCTTTTGCTTCTTCAGACTTTGGTTCTTCTATAGGTTTTTTCTCGTCTATTTTAGGCTTTGCTTCCATTGTTTTAGCCTCATGCTCTTTTGCTTTTTCTTCTTTAGGCAAATCTTGCGGTTCTTCTTTTGGCTTACTCTGCTCAGATTTTTTAGCGTCTTCGTTTTCTATAGGGGCTTCTTTTTGCTTTGTCTGAGTGATAATATTTGATTTATCGCTAACAGGTAACATTTCAAAAGTTATAGTTTGTTCTTCCGGTAATTTTTCAAAAAGTGACGGCATACCGAATAGAAAAAAATATAAAAGAAGTAAGTGCAGAACAACAGAGAAGCTAAGGAAAACCGTAAAATTATCCTTATTTTGATTACTTTTCATTATTTTTAATATTTGAAATAAGAGCTACACGAGAAAAGCCGGCAGCATGAATTTCGGCAACTATCTCTACTACCTGCCCATAAGAAACATTTCTATCGCCTCTTACAAAAATTCTAGCATCCTTTTTTTCTTTAGTGATATTTGCAAGCTTGTGGGTTAAATGCATTCTTTCTATTGGAATTTCAAGTAAGAAAATTTTGCCTTTATTATTGATAGTAACAACCAAAGGCTCATCCTGACCTGAAATCGGGCTTGAATTTGTCTCAGGCAAATCCACGTTTACTCCTGACACAAGCATTGGAGAAGTAATCATAAAAATAATTAATAGCACAAGCATCACGTCAACAAGCGGCGTAACGTTAATTTCGCTCACTACCGCTCTTTTACTTTTTCTATTACTTCCGGCAAGCTTTATAGCCATTACATTTTCTCCTGATCAATTGCCTTAGAAAGTATAGAGTTTAACTCACTAATAAAATCTTCAATCTTATTATTGATAAGAGTAATACGGGCAATCAGATAATTATAAAAAATTACTGCCGGAATAGCTGCAAATAAGCCTATCGCAGTTGCAAGTAACGCCTCAGCAATTCCGGGAGCTACTACGGCAAGAGAAGTATTTTTTGAAGTAGCAATCGATTGGAAGCTATGCATAATCCCCCAAACGGTACCGAATAAACCTACGAAAGGAGCACTTGATCCAACAGTTGCCAAGAAGCTTAAATTTTTCTCGAGCTTTTCAACTTCCCTATTTTGAGCTAAATACATTGCACCCGTTATACGCTCTTTATGGTTGTTTTTTAAGCCTTCAGAAAGCCCTTTAGTGCTTAAGCTTTTACACTCATCCATAGCGGAGACAAAAATTAAAGCTAGCGGATTATTAACCGACCTCTTGATGCTTTCATATAATTGCTCTAATACTCCACCGGACCAAAACACATTTTCAAATGCCCGCATGCTTTTCTGCACTTGCACTAGCTTAAATATTTTATCCAAAATAATAGCCCATGACCAAATAGAGGCAATAAGCAACATCAGCATAACTGACTTACTGATAATGTCGGAGGAGCTTATTAAAGAAAAAATCGATAAATGATCTTGCGTAATGACTTCTAAACCGTCGCTAATATTAGTATCTGCACTCATTGAATATATATTCATTTAAATTATTCTAAAATTAAATAATATATTCATATTTTATTTTTGTCATTAGGTTATGTGAAAAATTTTAGTAATCAATTTAGTATGGCTTTTGAAAAACACTTCAGTGTCATACCGTGGCTTGACCACAGTATCCAGAAAACAACTAAAAATACTAATATTATTAGTATTTTTAACTGGATTCTGTGAATAAATCACGAGGTGACACATATTTTTAAACCATTAATTTAATATCTCTTGACTTATGTCAATTTTTGATATAAAATGCTGCTCTTAAATTTACTCTAAAGTTGTATATAAAATTAATTCAATATTTAAAAAACTTGAATCTATAGCTTTTGGTCCATGGCTTAATAAATACAAACAATTATTTACCTCAGATGAATTAGAAACTGAGCTTGTTTGATATAATCATTCAAACTCAAGAAAATAAAAAACATTTTAATAAAGAGTTGTTTATATTATCTAATAACGTTATTGAGAGAGAAAAGAGAAAAGATAAAGCAATCAGAAGTGGCTGTTATTTTTTCTTCGGACTATAGAGCAAATTTATATTCTATATTTACTTGGTTAACTAACTTTCAATTAGAACAATATGCTAGATGTATATTAAATATTCCAAAGAATTATAAGGACTCTGAAGATTATTTTTTACAAGAAAAACAACAAGACAGATATTCAAAAATCAAAGCTTTTAATCATGTTCAAGATAAGAAATTCTTGGCGAGATAATATTTCAATTTATCAAAGCACGAATAATCAAATAATTACCCATTGTTTCAAAAAAATACTTTAAAATTGCAAAAATATTTAGAATATCCTTATGAATATAATACTGCAATTGATAAATCTGAATTTCTAGGTTCTGTAGATAGCTATTATAATTATTCTTGTGATAATATATAAAAATTATATATTAATAAAACAATCATTTATTAAGAAAATTAATATGCTGAAATCAGAAAATATACAAAAATCCGATAAAGCTCCTAAAGTTATAAGTAAAGACACTTTTTTTAGACCTTATGGCCTTCTATCTTATTCTATTTACTATATGGATGACGGCACAACTATATATCGTGAATCTGCATCACCTTATTATTATGATAAAGTTAAAATGATAGGTCATGATACCGGATATTTTCATAAATATTTTACTGGATTTGGGTTTGAATAGACATTACTTAGAAAGAATTGCTTTGTGAGTTAATTGAGCCTCTCGATGTCATTCCTAGCTAGAAGCAGGAATCCAGTAATAAAAAGTTCATACACTGTAAGTTTTTAATAATAATTCTATGTAAAATTTTAAACCTTTCCTATCACATAGTAGCAGTTCTTAAGCCCAACTAATACTAAATTATATTCATGCACAATGCAGAGCCTTCAATTACTTTTAAGCTTGATATTATCACGGTTTATAACACCCTCAATATATTAAAGTAACATAAGAAATTTTAGAAAAAACTTTTCCGGTCTTGATGTAGTAGAAATGGATAAAAACTTTTCATCTATACCAACCGTTGGTGCCGCTATAGAAGTCATGCATTATATATTTGGACATTTAAATAGTGAAAATCTACAGTAAGTAGCAAGAAAGTTACAGAAATTAAGCATTCACTAATACATAAATTAATGCCTAATTATCCATATGAAAGTTACACAAATCATGAATTGTTGAAAAATTATGAAATAATACAGAGACCAGGCTTTTTTGAATATCAATTAGATGGTAAACTCATAAAATGGATGCCGGATAAAATCATTTCTATACCACCTGATACGCTAACCAAAATTCAAATAATGAGTCTTGCCTTTCAATGTAGTATATTAAATAGACACAATGAAGCTGCTAAAGAGATATTTAAAATTGCAGCAATAAATCTATATTTTAATTACTTTGCAAAAGAAGTTGAACAATATAGCAAATGTGCAGAATATCTACTCCCCTTACTAAAGCTTATTGAACCGGAATCTAAGCTTAAAATTACCCAAGTACTAGTACCGTATATAAAATCCAGCTTAGATTTGTCAGGTCAATTCTCTGATGTATTAATGGAAAATAAAAATTTTGAAGGGGTAAAAGCTTTACTTGAAGAATCTATTTTTTCGTTAAATACTAACACTGAAAATCAGGTTTAGCCCAGTGTATTATAGAACAGGGCGTATTTATGAAGAAACCGGGAGCTATGATATGTCCACTAAATGTTATGAACATGCTTTTGTGCTTCTACCTACACATCCAACAGCAGCCTATCATTTATGGTCTAATTATAGAATACAAGGCAAATGTGATAAAGCTAATGACTGAATACAATATGTGCCAGTAGAATATATACAATACATTCTAGAAATGTTAACTAATCCATATGAAATTTCTTATAAGACGTTAGATGTAATAAAAAAAATACCTTAGTTCCTTTCTATTCATCAATATATGATGGCTGTGAATACATGGCTTTTTATAACAAAATTGCCAATAAAAAAAATTAACAAAAACCAACAATCAATATTAACCACAAAACTAAAAGCAATTAGTGAACCCCAAACAACATATTTCTAGCATTCTCACTTGCCCTATGTAGTAAGCAATTTAAAACGGCTTCTGATCTTTTAAATAAGATACCTGAGCATCAAATAAATTTGTATGAAAAGGCTCTTATAAAACTTCGGAGTTACGTGGACCCAAATTATACGTTACCTCAAAATAATACTCTAACATCCAATGAAAAAACAGAGGGTTCTTAACGCCGTTAATACCGGTTTAATAGCAGATAACGAGACTAAATTAACTTCTGAAAAATCTGAAAAGATTTTTCAACATGTTGAAAATGCTCTGCAAAATGATTCTTGCAATGAAAACACTTTAGAAATTGGAGTATTTACCGCCTTATTAAATAATAACCTAAAAAAGTACAAGAATATGCAAGTAAATGAAGTCAAAAAAACAAGAAGGGATTATTGCAAGCTATTCCCCCGATAATAAGCCAATAGAAAACTTAGAACAATTACCCCTGCAATATTATACAAAAAAATCCATCAATATTATCAACTAAAAAAGAAACATGAATTTTATCTAGCCATTCAAAAGATTACCAACTGCAATAATAATTCTTGGAATATTCCTAAAGAAGGTCAAATTAAAATTGATAATCAGGAAGTAACAAAAGGTACGGATAAATTTCTTGGCAAATATAGAGGATTTTTGTTACGGTACAATGTCTAAAAAAATCTATAACACCTTTGATAAAAGTAAAGTTACCTCTTTTGTTTCTGCTTTAAAAAAAGAAATAATATATCACAAACACGGAGTAACCGGAGTTAAACTTATTAAGGAAAATGCTTTTAAAGCTAAGTGGGACTGTGATGACTGATTATTTACGAAAATATATTAAATGTTGATGAGTATGGTAACCATGCTGAAATAAAAAAGTTTATTAGCGGTCATCATTTGGAGTTTTATAATGTGGAGTGATTAACTTTAAGATTCTGCTTTGTTGTATGACTCGATTTTTATTGTCATTGCGAGGAAATTGCATAGCAATTAACGAAGCAATCTCAGGATATTTGACGAGATTGCTAGGCAGCCTATGGCTGCTCGCAATGACGATATCTATATTTAATGAGCAATGCCTAAAACTTAGGATAATTTTGTAGTAGAACTTAAATAATCGTTGCCGTATTTCTCAAAAAAATCATCATATTTACCTTTAAAATCAACAATCTTTTTCCTATAGGAAAGAGCAATAATTCCGATCGTGCGTTACTAATATTACCGTACCATCAAAATCAATTAGAGATTTTTTAAGAGCTTCTCTTGACTCTATATCAAGATGGTTTGTCGGTTCTTCGAGTAGTAAAATATCGGGATTATTAAATAGACTTTGTACGAGTAATACACAAAAGCTTATAACCTTCTGACAACGCAGAAAGCGGCTCATAATGGTATTTTTCGGCTATTCCAAGACCTACAAGCAAGCTAGCTGCAAAAATTTCAGCAGTATAACCGTCATTATAGTATATTACCTGTTCAAGTTCACCATCGCTACATTCCTGCCGATTTAATATCTCTTCTTTTTCTTGTAAAGCTTTCCATTACTCCTTCTTCCCTGCTATTACCGTATCTATAATTTTAGTATTTTCATAAAGAAACTGATCTTGTTTTAAACAACCTATTTTGGAGTTTTTTGGTATGTTAATCTCACCGAAAGCTGGCTCTTCTTCCTTAGTTAAGACTTTGAAAAAAGTTATTTGACCTGCTCCGTTGGCACCTACTACACCATATCGTTTATTGTTTTTAATATGCAAATTTACATCGGTAAATAGTATTCTTGTACCATAACTCATGGCTAAATCATTTATAATAATCATATTTTTAGATGTCGTGGTTAAATGGTGTTATTGTATAGACACCTAATCGCCATTGTGAACAACTGCAGATCTTGCTGCATGGCTCGTTTTATGTCATTCCAGCGAAGGCGTTGTTACATAGATACCGCCCTGTCATTACGAGCAGTCGTAGACTGCGTGGCAGTCCAAAACAATAATAAAAAATTCTGTAAATCAGAATTTTTTATTGTATTGCTTCGTCAAAACTTACAGTTTTTCCTTGCAATGACGACCTTCAGTATCCACACAACAAGACCTATGCAGGCATAACATAAGAGCCATGCGGGCAATGCCGCACTTGTGGCAAGATTCATAAATGCTTATTACTTAAAGTTAGTTTTGATGGATACCATGGAAGGTTCACGGTATAACAATAAAAAATCTTATTTCTTCAATAGCTCAAGAGCTTTTGCAAAATCTACTATATGTTCTTCTTCTTTTTTTAAGTCTTTAACTTTTAAGTTATTATTCGCCTGCTCTTCGTCACCTATAAAAATAATAAATTGAGCATTTTCATTAAAAATGCGTTGCATTCTTTTAGCTATTTTACCTAGGGATTCTATGGTAATAGCAATATTTTCTGTTCGCAATTTATCTACAATTTCTAAAGCATAGCAAATATTATTTTTGCCTATAGGTAATACAAATACCGGCTTAACTTCAGATATATTATATTCCCGCATTAAAGCAATTCGCTCAATACCGGCAGCAAAACCGATAGCCGGCACATCATCGTTATTACCCATGATTTTAGCAAGCCCGTCATAACGTCCACCAGCTAGAATAGTAGATTGGCTCCCTAACTTTTTTGTAGTGAATTCAAAAGCAGTATGGCAATAATAATCAAGCCCTCTAACCAAGCGTGGATTTATGCTATATTTCACACCTAAAATATCTAGATACTTTATTAACTCCTCAAAATATTCTTTGGATTCATCAGTGTAATATTCAGATAAAACCGGTGCGTTTGCTATTATTTTCTGATCAGTCTCACTTTTAGAATCAAGTATCCGCATTGGATTTTTGGATAACCTTATTTTGCTTTCTTCTGATAATTGGTCTTTAAAATCATTTAGATATTCTACTAATTTTTGCTGATAAATGCTTCTTGATTCATTACATCCAAGAGAGTTAAGCTCTAAGGTAGTATCCTGCTCTATTTCGAGTGCTTTTAATATATCAACGGCTAACTTCAAAGTATCAGCATCAGTAATTGCTCCTTTAGCACCGATATACTCATAATTTAGTTGGTGAAATTGTCTTTGACGCCCTGCTTGCGGTCTATCATAACGAAAAACAGGACCGGTAGAGAAAAACTTTAATGGTAATTTATGTTGTAATCTGTTTGAGATGAGGCTTCTTATAATACATGCTGTAAATTCAGGTCGTAATGCTACGGAATCATTGCTTTTATCTAAAAAACTATAGATTTCTTTGCTGATTACGTCAGAGCTTTCACCCATCGAACGGTTAAAGACTTTAGTATACTCTAAAATAGGAGTACTCATTTGTTTATAGCCATACAATACTCCAACATCTCTTGCTTTGTTAATTATATAGTCGTGAACTTTATAATCATCCGGCAAGAGATCTTTCATTCCTCGGAGTGGTTGCAGCTTTTCAGTCATTTAGTTAATTTTGTTTTGTTGCGTGGATACTAATAACTCATCATTGCGAGAAGAGGCAAAGCCTTGACGTGGCAATCTCAGGAATTTTGTACTACTTCATGAGATTGCTATACTCTCTACGTTCGCTCGCAATTACGGATACCCCCCGCTTAATTCTGCTCTTTTTGCATAAAAAACGATCTTATAATATATAAAACAAATATTGTAATAAACCAATATATTAATGCACGACCTGCGGTTAATAGATTAAATTCACCATCATATATTTGAATAAATAGTAAGTATGCACAAGCAATTAAAATAAACGGTACGATAATCAATACTAAAGGACATCTAAAAGGTCTTTGAGCATCAGGTAGCGTTACCCTAAATAATACCACTATTATTGTAACGGTTATATAATCAATAAGAGCTCCCATTGAAGTTAATTGCGTTAATAATTCCGTAGAACAAAATCCTCCAAGGATAGCGGCTAAAGAAGCAAATATTATAATCGTAATATACGGACTATCATATTTTGGGTGCAACTTTGCAAAACTTTTCGGTAGTAAACCGTCACGTGCAATAGCATAAAAAATACGAGAAGTACCGTAAATATTCATCATCAACACTGTCATCATACCGCAAACTGCTCCGGTTGCAACAATAGCAGAGCCGATCTTGCTATTATTGATAGTTAAAGCATAAGCAAGCGGTTGATCGTTATTTAACTGATCAAAAGGTGCAATACCGGTAACAAGCCCTGCCATTGTTACATAAACAATAGTAGTTAGAACAAGTGAGCCAATAATACCGATCATTATATCGCGTTTTGGGTTTTTACACTCCTCAGCTGCGGTTGCAATCGTTCCAAAACCCGTAAAAGCTAAGAATAAAATAGACGCACCTACTAAAACATTACTAAAACCGAAAGGCATAAAATTACTCCAGTTAGTAGCATCAAAATGAGGGGCAGCAGCGAGTATAAATACAAATATTGCAGTCATTTTTATGAAAACTAAAATTGCATTTAGTCTCTTACTATCTTTAGTACCTAAATATAAAATAAATCCAATAAATCCCGAGATTAAAAATGCCGGTAAATTTATTATACCGCCGTTTGTCGGTACAGTAGTTAATTCTTTCGGTAAATTGATTCCACCTGCTGCTAGTATTCCTTGTACGTAGCCCGACCAGCCTGCAGCTACTATTCCTGCAGCAACACCAAGTTCTAATATTATAACACTACCGATCATCCAAGCAAATACTTCGCCAAATGCTACATAGGAATAAGTGTAAATACTTCCTGATGTCGGAAGCATTGCAGCAAGTTCAGTATAAACAAGCGCTACAAAGATACAGGTAATACCTGCAATCGCATAAGATAACATTACTGCAGGTCCTGAATATTTAGCAGCAATTATACCGGTAACGACAAATACGCCTGTGCCGATCATCGCACCAAGACCCAGTAATATTAAATCGAATGCTCCAAGTGTCTTGCTAAGACTGCTTGAACTGCCTATCTCTTTTACTGATTCAAAACTTTTCTTCCTTAAAAAACTCATTAGTTTCTCCTGTTTTAGTGAGCTTATTTTTTTGTGAATTGTGTCTCATTGCGAGCGACTACAAGGAGCGTGGCAATCTCAGGAGGTCTAACTAGATTGCCACGTCGCTTCGCTCCTCGCAATGACACAATTACCTTATCTCTCTAGTAATCCATCCGCCGCCAAGTAATCTTTCACCGGCATAAATAACGCATGCTTGCCCAGGGGCAACGGCTTTTTCTTCGCATAAAAATTTTACTTTCATTTTATCATCACCGAGTTTACTTATTTCGGCTAGACGCGGCGGTCTTGTCGAGCGAATTTTAACTGCTACTTCTAACTTTTCGTTATCTTTAATCTCATCTGCAAGCCAATTCACATCTCTAATGATAAATTCCTGCACGTTTAATGCGGACTCCGGTCCTACATATACTATATTGTCCTTAGGATCAATCTTTACTACATATAAAGGCTCATTATAAGCTATACCAAGACCACGACGTTGCCCTATGGTGTAGTTAATTATACCGCTATGCTCTCCTAGCTCAAACCCGTTTACATGAATAATTTTACCGCTTTCACTACTATTTGGACGTATTTTATTTATTACGCTCTTATAATTTCCGTCAGGTATGAAACAAATATCTTGGCTGTCAGGCTTATCCGCTACCTCAAGCCCAAAGTTACTAGCAAGCTTTCGTGTTTCATCCTTAGTAAGCCCTCCTAGAGGGAAACGTAAATATTCTAATTGCTCTTTAGTTGTCGTAAATAAAAAATAACTTTGATCTTTTGCTGGATCAAGCCCTGTATGTAATTCCGCTCCGTTATCACCGTTTATTTTTCGTACGTAATGACCGGTAGCAAGCTTATCTGCTCCAAGCTCTCTAGCCGTTTTAATTAGATCCCTGAACTTTACCGATTTATTACATTGCACACATGGAAGCGGTGTTTCACCTTGTAAATAGCTATCGACGAAATTATCTATTACCGACTCTTTAAATTTGCTCTCATAATCAAGTACGTAATGGGGAATACCTAGCTTATTTGCTACCATTTTAGCATCGTAAATATCCTGACCAGCACAACAGGCATTTTTCTTCCCTACTGCCATACCGTGATCATATAGCTGCAAGGTAATACCTATAACATTATGTCCTTGTTCATGCAGCATTGCGGCAACCGCCGAACTATCAACCCCGCCTGACATTGCGACAACTATAGTAGACTGCTTATCCCCTAAATTAATCATACCAACCTTAAACAAACAGCAAATTATACTAAATTTATAATTAAATTACAACACTATCTTTTAATATATTAAAATGCTATAATTGGCGTTGTTTAATAATTATCGATTTCGTCATTGCAAGCAGCCCTAGGATGTGTGGCAATCTCATGAAATAAATAATAACAAACTCCTGAGATTGCTTCCCTCGCAATGACGATTTACTAATCCACCTAGGAATGACAAAATGCTTCAAATAATGCAAAAATTATATGTTATTTAAAATATTATACAAAACAGTTATTACATTAGCTCTAATTTATTTCATACTGATTATTTTAGAATATGCACGTCAAGGTTTTATTAATGACTTGTCGTTACAAAAAGTAGATTTATCTATTCAGAATTCCATAAAAGAACCAATTTATTTAGTTTCTTATGCCGACGGTCTGGAGTATGTTTATCGCAATCAAAATGCAACCACTCATTATGCAATTAATAAAGGTATAGACTTCATATTTAACTATAAGAAAAAGCACATAAATCAAGCGTTTATAGAAAAAAACCAAGAAATTTTTAATGAACCTGCAGGAGCGGGGTTATGGCTATGGAAGCCTTATATTATACTTGAAACAATGAAAAATGCACCAGAAGGAGCTATTATAGTATATTTAGATTCAGCATTTGTTATTAAAAAGCATATCAGCAATTTAACAAATCTTTTAGGCGATAATGATATATTACTGGTACATGATCGCAATCGTAAAAACGGTAGTTTTGTTAAAGGCGAAACTTTTGCTTTAATGGATTGCCTTACAGACGAATGCAGAAATGACGATCACATTTGGAGTGCCGTTATTATTGTGCGTAATACCAAACTTTCTCGTTCTTTCATTGAAAAATGGCTAAAAAGTTGTGAAGATATTAGAATTCTTTCAGGTACAAATTATAATATCCATCCTAATTACGATGAATATAAATGGCATCATTCCGATCAATCAGTACTGAGCCTTATATATCATAAAAATCCACAATCGGTTAAAGTAATAGAATATGAAAAAACAACACCTTCTTTATCTTGGTTCCACCGTAAATATTCAAATAGTTCACCGTTAAAACCTTGGTATAGCATATACGGTATAGATCCTATAATTAATTTTAATAATAACGGCAAAGTTTTACCTGCTACCTCTCTTATAAATACTCCGACGATTGTTAGACTTCGTAAATGGGTTATCGAGTATACTCAATGAGCCGGTGTTGTTGCATAATTCCAAAGTCGTCATTACGAGCGAACGTAGAGAGCGTGGCAATCTCATAAAATAATAACAAACTCCTGAGATTGCTTCGTCAATTACTTACGTAATTTCCTCGCAATGACGACATCTCTCGTACTTTAAAAAAACTATAAGATAAAGTAAGTACTTTAATGTCTTGCATTTCAGGGTCAAGCTCAAAATCCTTATCTATATAAAATGTAACCGGCATTAAGACTTTTTCGCCGGCTTTTAATAATTGTTCTTCAAAACAAAAACAATGAATTTTTACGAAATATTTTCCTGCTTTATTTGGAGTAACATTATATACGGAAGTACCTATTATATCGTTATCGCTTAGATTCTCCGTTTCATAGAACACTAGAGTATTCTGCCCCGGAACAATTTGCACTCTTTGCTGCCTTGGAATAAACCGCCAAGGTAAATCTTTATCAACATTAGCATCAAACTCGATAATTATAGGTTTAGTGCCTTTTACCTTAGAATATACACTCACCGTTTCTTTTGCAGTAGTGCCGCCATATCCTGTAACTTTACAAAATAAATTATAGATAGGTACGGAAGCAAAACTGAGTAACACCATACTAATTATTAATCCCAGCAAGGAAAAAGCTAAATTTTTATTGGATTTTTTAGACATTATTTGATTTTATTTAAAAATTCTCTAGAAAAAGTTTATTTTAGATCATATATGTGTTAGTATAAAAAAAATAGTTTTTAAGGTTAGTATGACTAATAATATTAATGCATTAGCAATTTCTAGCGACTCAGGATTTTATAGCTACTTACAGAAAATCAATAAAATTCCTTCACTTACGCAAGAAGAAGAATTGTTATTAGCAAAATCCTATTTAGAAGGGAATGATTTACAAGCTGCACATAAATTAGTAACAAGCCATCTTAAACTTGTTGCAAAAATTGCAAGCGGCTATAGGACTTACGGTCTTCCTATTACCGAATTGGTTTCAGAAGGTAATATAGGTTTAATGCAGGCAGTAAAAAAATTCAATCCCGAACTTGGTTTTCGCCTATCAACATATGCGATGTGGTGGATTAAAGCATCCATACAAGAATATATATTAAAATCTTGGTCATTAGTAAAGATGGGAACAACGGCCGCACAAAAAAAATTATTTTTTAGTCTTAATAAAGTTAAGCATAAAATTACTAATTTATACTCAAGGACTATTACTACCGATGATTTTGTACAAATAGCAGATGAGCTAGGCGTTTCGGTTAATGAAGTTTCTGAAATGAATACTAGAATTTCAGGTCCTGATTTATCGTTAAATAACTCTATAAATAGTGACGATGCAGAATCCGGAGAATTAATAGAACTATTACCGGAAACACGCCCTACTCCTGAAGCTATAGCTATTAATAAGCAAAATTCTACCAGTAAAAGGCAGTTACTATCAAATGCTATGAAGATTTTAAACGACAGGGAACTGCGTATTTTAACAGAGCGTAAATTAACGGATACTCCTAAAACTCTAGATATTCTAAGCAATGAGTATAATATTTCTAAGGAACGTATTAGACAAATAGAAAATACGGCTTTTGAAAAAATAAAGAAGTTTATTTTAAACCATAGTAGAGAAGTAGCTTAAGCCTTATTGGACTGTCATCCCGTGGCTTGACCACAGGATCCAAAAACAACTAATAGTATTTTTACTAGATACTGCGATTAAGTCACGGTATGGCAACGGAAAAACGATCCAGCCAACAATGCTTTTGTAGAAATGACATTAGTTTAGTACACCTGACCATTCTGGATCAGAAGCATCTGCCGGTGTCATAATTTCTCTTTCATTATGACCTGTTAGATCAATTGCAAAAATTTTGTTTTTTCCCGGAGCTTTAGCTCTCGACGGCCAACCTTTAGCAAACATAATAACTCGTCCGTTAGGCGACCAACAAGGACTTTCGACTAAATATCCGCTTGTTATTATCCTTTCACTATTCTCATCATCTTGAGGACATGCTTTCATAATTCCGATATTAAAAGTTTTGCCTCCGTCTCCTTTAGTAATCTTAGTAAATGCTATATAGTCTCCTCTAGGCGACCAGCTAGGAGCTGCGTAAGAACCACCGCCAAAACTAATACGCTGAACATCACTTCCGTCTGAATTCATGATATATAATTGAGGCACACCGTTTCTATCGGAATTATATACAATTTTTTTACCGTCCGGTGAATAGCTAGGAGAGGTATTAATACCGAATCCGTCAGTTAATTTATGAAGCCGTTTAGTAGCAAGGTCGATTTCATAAATATGCGTCGAGCCGTTTTTAGCTATCGACATTACAGCTTTTCTACCGTCTGGTGAGAATCTAGGAGCAAAAGATATACCGGGAAAATCACCTACTACACTTTCTTTGCCTGTTTTTAAATCTTTTTCATAAACAAGTACTCTTCTTTTAGTAGCATATGAAACGTAAAAAATCTTATCCGCCGAACGAGCAAATCTTGGGGTTAAGACTAGTGACTTTCCATTGGTAAGGTATTTATTATTAGCCCCGTCATAATCCATCAAAGCAATTCTTTTTATTTTCGGTAAAGAGCTGCTTTCTGATACATACACTATTTTAGTGTCAAAATAACCGGCATCACCGGTAATTTTTTCATAAATTTTATCGGCAATTTTATGTGCTGCTCTTCTCCATAGATTTTTCGGTACTTCAAGAATTTCACCGGCGAGCTGTTTTTCAAGCAACGTATCCCATAATATAAAGCTAATTTTAAATTTACCGCTTTCTAGTTTTTTAACTTCACCGTTTACTAAAAGACTAGCATTAATTTGACGCCATGCAGCAAAAAGCGGTTTATATTCTATTCCTGTCTTCTCTTCTATAAAAGAGGCAGCAGAAATAGGACGGAATAACCCCGAAAGCTTTAAATCATTAGAGATAACTTGAACCATATCGTGACCTAATACATCAGCGGCAGAATTATCGGCATCAAATTTATTGACCGCTATAGGTGTCGGGTCAGCTCGCCCATGCTCAATGTTTATTGTTTCAAGTGCATAGCTGGTAACGCTAAATAATAGTGATAGTATAAAATATATAATATTTCTCACTTAAAATACTCCTTTTTCTCAAATTCCGTTATGGTTGTTGTATGTCATTCCTGCGAAAGCAGGCATGACATACATTACCCAAAAATCTTCATCAGTTCTTCCCATTCTCTCTTAGTCATATCACTAGTTTCATGGGTAACTTTTTCACCGTTTATCATTCTTTTAATTACATCCAAACCTTTACGTGAAATATTTGCTCCCTGCAAACGATATTCTTTAAAAGCTTCGTAAACAAAAGGAACCCAAGCTTTGACTATCTCAAGCATTTTTTCAGCATAAACTCTAATTTCATATTGAGCGTGAGGGTCGGCTCGCAATCTTAAAAAATGAAGTAAATTATGTAAATTAATCTTCCAATACCATTCCGTATAATAATTTAAAGTTAAATTCATACGAGCAAGCTCTCTTGCTATCCCTGTGGCGTTCTCATCTATAATATTACCCTCTTCATCGGCATTCATCAATTCCTTATAATGCCCGTAGCACTGTCTAGCATCTTCCTCTAAAATTGCAAGGACCTTTTCAGCTACTTCTTTCGGTAAGCTATCCCCTTCCCTACATTGTTTATTTACAGCAGATTGGGAAGCAATATTTGCCGGTTCAGGTAGATAAAATTCATTACCTAAAATAGAATACCTTGCCGAATATTCGTTAACGCTAGCTGTTCTATGCCTAATCCATTGCCTTGCAATAAATATCGGTAGTTTAATATGGAACTTGATATCACACATCTCAAAAGGAGTGGTATGATAATGACGAAGCAAGTAGTTTATCAGCCCTTTATCTTGGTTTAATTGCTTCGTACCCTTACCGTAAGAAACACGAGCTGCTTGTACTATAGCACTATCATCCCCCATATAGTCGATCACTCTAATAAAGCCGTAATCTAACACTTTTATAGGCTCATATAAGATTTCTTCAAGTGCCGGGACTGTCACTCTTTTTGTGGTGTTATGCATTCTATTTATCCTTTATGTTTTTCTTTAAATTAACCTTTCCGATGTCATTCCTGCGTTGTTGCATAGCTCGTTTATGTCATTCCCGCGAAAGCGGGAATGACATAAAGTTATGGCCAATAACTATATAAATTCTTACCGTTTCTTTTTAGCCATAATTTTGCCGGTTGGTATTCGGGATATATATCCTCAACTAGCCCCCAAAAATTTTTACTATGGTTCATTTCTTTTAAATGTGCCATTTCATGAGCTACTAAATATTTCAGTACTTCAAAGGGGGCAAACACTACCCGCCAATTAAAAACAAGATTCCCTTTACTACAACAACTCCCCCAACGGCTAACATTTTCCATTATTCTAATATTGGAATAAGTCAAATTATGTTTTTTAGATATATTCTCTACTATTATTTTTATTTCTGCTAATAATTTCTTTTTAAGGAATACTTCTATACTAAGTTTTTTTAGTACCTGACTACAACAATACACTTCTAACGTAGAATCATTTAATTTTATCTGATTTTTAGACGAATCAATATGTATTATTTCATAAGATTTACCCAAAATAGAAATCTTATCTTCATCTTTTGGTATCGTAGTTACATTACGACGTAATTTTTGCCTAACCCAATATTCTTGACTTAACAAAAAATTATGACCTTTTTCGGCTTTTACCTTAAGAGGTAATACAAGCTCTGCACCTTTAGACGTAATGCGGATGGCTATATTTTTAGCTTTGCTACTCCTTCTTACTATAACATTTTGAGGTGCACCATATTTGGTAAGAGTAATAACATCTTCCATTTAAAATTCTATATACTTATTAGGATCAACTGCTATTTTATTTTTACGCATAGCAAAATATAATTTATGTTCTACATGTCCGATAACACTATTTCTAGCAATTTTATCACCTTTTTTCAGTAATAAATCATCTAAACTCGCATATGCTACTTCTAGATCGTCTTTATCTAATTTAACTATTACTAAATTACCGAATTGCTTATTATAACCTGAATATATTACCGTTCCTGCAGCTATCGATTTAACTTCACTATATTCTTTAGCTACAATATCTATCCCTTTACTTTTACCGGCTTTAAACTCGGTAATAATTACCCCATTTAACGGTTTTACAAAGTTTAATTGTTCTATCGCTTCTTCATCTTCGTCTTCATTCCGAGACATAGGAATCTCAATATCATCATTATCATCTTCTATAATTTTTGCCTTTGGCTCTTCGAGTCCACCGCTAACTTTTTCTGACGCGGGATTGTCTTCCATAGTTCTTTGAACTATCATACCCTCATCGTAATCTAGTGCGGTAGAATTATTATTTGTAGTAACATCTCCTACTTTATACTCAATTGGAGCCGGTGGCTGATCAACACAAGCAACTAAACAAAAACATATAACGATACTAAGTACAACAGGATATTTCATATATTTAACAAAACTATTATTTACATTAGAAAACAAATCTTACATAGTATATAATTTTTATCATTATTTTCCATCAAAAAATTAACTATGAAAACTTATAATATTGTCATAGCTAGTGATCATTCAGGTTATGAGCTTAAGTCTGAAATTATCAATTATTTAGAGCAGAAATCTCTAAAGATTTATGACTGCGGAACAAATAATACACAAACCGTTGATTATCCTGATTATGCTAAGAAAGTAGTAGATATTATTATTGAAAAATCAGCACCTATCGGTATTTTAATTAGTGATACGGGGATTGGTATGTCTATAGCTGCGAATCGTAGCTCGGAAATAAGAGCCGCTTTGTGCAACAATATATTAACTGCCGAAAATGCTAAAGCTCATAATGACGCTAATATCTTGATACTCGGAGCAAAAACCATAGACCAAAAAATAGTATTTGATATTATAGATAAGTTTTTAACTACCCAATTTGAAGGCGGCAGACATAGCACCCGCCTATCAAAGATAAAATAGTTGTATAAACTGTTAAACATTGTTATTATCTGTCATTGCGAGGAGAGGCAAAGCCTCGACGTGGCAATCTCAGGCATTTTGCACTATTGCATAAGATTGCTACGCTCCTTGCAGTCGCGCGCAATGACGATTCGGTATCCATGCAATAAAGCCAAACTATAATATAAATTATGCTGCTTAATATGAATCTTCAAGAGTTGAAACAAAAATATAATTACGATGTTGCAACGAAAATGATGCAGCAATATCTAGACATTAAATTTGCTCATTTAGATTGTTTACTACTATTTAGAATGGGTGATTTTTATGAAATGTTCTATGAAGATGCAATTCTAGCAAGCAATGTACTTGGCATTGCTTTAACAAAGCGCGGCAAAAACGGCGAAGAAGAAATTGCGATGTGCGGGGTACCTTATCATGCCCTTGAGAATTATTTAACTAAGTTAATTGCAGAAAATTATAAGGTTGCTATTTGTGATCAACTAGAAACACCTGAAGAAGCAAAGAATAGAGGCGGTTATAAAGCGGTAGTTACTAGGGATGTTACACGTATTATAACTCCGGGAACTATAATTGAAGAAAATTTAATTGCTTCAGCCGAACCTAATTATTTAGCAAGTCTCGTAATACCGAAAAATAAAGAAACAGCTAGCCTTTGTTATGTTGATCTTTCTACTTCCGAAATTGTTGTAGTTAATGTACCGGAAACGGAAATTCTTAATGAGCTGGCTCGTTTAAAACCTCGTGAAATTCTGCTTAGCGAAAATCTGAGATCTTCTAATCTTGCGGATAGTATTTTCAAACAATTAAATTTTCGTATTACCTATCAAGTTGATAGTTTTTTTGCGATTAATAAATGCGAAAAAATCATTTTAGATTTTTATAAAATGAAAGATATTAAAGGCATCGGCGAGATATCTAGTAGTCAAATTTGTGCCATAGGTAGCGTTTTAGAATATTTATCGTTAACGCAAAAACAAAATATTCCTCATTTGCCAATCCCTAGAATTATCAATTTTCATAGCTATATGACTATTGATTTCTCTACTAGAAGGAACCTTGAAATTGTAACAAACTCACAAGGCGGCTCGCAAGGAAGTTTATTAAGCACCCTTAATCATACGGTTACTAAACAAGGCGGACGTTTACTATATAATTTTCTTTCAAGTCCTTTAACCAACATTGCTAAAATAAATCATCGTTTAAATATTACCGAGTTCTTTTATTCCAACTTAGAAATAGTACAAAAAATTAGAGAACTTCTAAAAAAAACTAGTGATATAGAACGCTGCTTAACACGTATTACGATGAACAGAAGTTCAGGTCGTGATTTACTTAGCATTAAATATACTTTAGAAACAGCAACGATTATTAAAGGAGTATTCTTTGACGCTTACGGTTTTAATTTACCTGATTTTATCGAAAAAATTATTAAACCTCTATCAGGTGATGCAGAATTATATAATTTAATAGACGAAACAATACGAGAAGATGCACCGAATAATTTAAATGACGGAGGTATAATAAAACATAAATATCATCCGAAAGTAGCCCAATTACATGATTTAATTAATAACGGAAAATTATATATTGAAAAGCTAAAAGATCAATATCGTAAAGAAACGGGAATAGACAGTTTAAAAATATCTCATAATAATGTTATAGGGCTTTTTATCGATATCACCGCTAAAAATGTTAATAAAATCCTTGATCCCAAATTTATTCACCGTCAAACAACGGTTAATCATGTTCGTTACACTACTGCTGAACTACAAAAGCTTGAAAGTGAGTTAGTCAATGCTAAAACCTTAGTAATAAGCTTAGAAAAAGAATTATATGCGGATATTTGTAGCCAAGTAATCGACAAAGCTTCCTATTTACGAATGCTTGCAAGCTCCTTAAGCGGGCTTGACGTATTTTGTAATTTTGCTTACATCGCTGATGAATATGATTATGTTAAGCCTGAGTTTACCGATGATTTAAGCTTTGATATCGTTAAAGGACGGCATCCTGTAGTAGAGAAAGCACTACAGCGAGAAAGCAAAAGCTTTGTATATAATGATTGTCATTTATCAGAGCTTGAGCGTATTTGGTTAATTACCGGTCCTAATATGGCAGGTAAAAGTACTTTTTTACGTCAAAACGCCATTATTGCAATCATTGCTCAAATAGGTTCGTTTGTGCCGGTAAAAAGTGCTAAAATAGGGGTAGTCGACAAAATATTTAGCCGAATAGGTGCTGCCGATGACTTAATTAAGGGACAATCGACCTTTATGGCAGAGATGCTTGAAACCTCAGCAATTCTTGCTCAATCTACAAAAAACTCACTAATCATACTTGATGAGGTAGGTAGAGGCACATCCACTTATGACGGGGTATCTATAGCATGGTCGGTGCTTGAATATATTCATGATAAGCTGAAATGTCGCTGTTTATTTGCAACGCACTATCATGAGCTAACCGTTATGAGTAATTTCCTGCCGGCTTTGCAAAATTATACTATTGCTATTGAGGAGTCAGGTAAAGATATTCTATTTTTACATAATATTATATCAGGTGCTGCCGATAGGTCCTACGGTCTTCATGTTGCGGCTCTTGCCGGTCTTCCTGCGAGTGTTATAAACAGAGCTGAGCAGATTCTGCTTAAATTTGAAAAAACTTCTACAGGTAAAGGAAAAAGTATTTTATCAACGACATCAAATAATTTGAGTTTGTTTTATCTTGAACCTAATAAAACTACTATAAGCAGCAAATTAGATAAAAAATTCAGCACTATCGATCCTGATAAACTATCCCCTAAAGAAGCACTTGAGTTAATTTATGAGTTAAAGAAATTGGTTTGATGCGAGTTGGGCAGTGCCTGCGTGGAGCAGTTTTTTCATCATTGCGAGGAAAAACTGCAAGTTTTGACAAAACAATCTCAGGAGTTTGTTATTATTTCATGAGATTGCCACGCAGCCTACGGCTGCTTACAATGACGATCTAGTATCTATACAACCTTGCCTCCCTTTCCAACCAATATTTACTACAGGCGAAAAAATTAGGATTAGTGAAACTTTCTTTACCGTAAGTAATTTCTTGTCCATGTGTATCTAAAATATTACCACCGCCGGCTTTAATTAAAGCATGACCTGCCGCTATGTCCCATTCCATAGTTTGACCGAATTTTGGATATATATCAGCTGCTCCTTCAGCAATTAAGCATAGTTTCATTGAACTGCCTATTGCATTTATTTGACCGAATGAATACTTACTTAAAAATTCTTTAGTAGCTTTATTTGAATTATAAAAACCTATTACCGCATTAAGCTCTTCATGTTTAGGTTCATGATTAACAAATATTTCTTTAGAATTCTGTTCGATTTTTAACCGACCGTTTACATCAGTATAATATAGCTTTGCTGTTTCAGGGTGATATATCAAGCCGATGGTTGGAAAACCGTTTTCAATAAGCCCTATATTGACCGTATATGTACTTTTACCGTTTACATAGCTCCATGTCCCATCAATAGGATCGATTAACCAAAAAGTATCACTGCTGAATATAGGTAGCGGCTGCTCTTCACATACTATAGCTATTTGAGAGGTTAAGGTTTGTAGAGTTTGATAAATTATTTTACTAATTTCCTTATCGGCATTAGTGACTACTGACCCATCTGATTTAATATCAGTCAATATTCCTGCCTTTTTTATATCTAGTGCAATCTTGCCGGTATTAATAATTAAATCTTTTAAAGCATTAATTAAATTGTCATTCATAATTATTTATTTAACATCTTTGCAGCTGTATCATCTTCTAACCACTGACCGGTATTTAAAAACGTAGATTGCTGCAACTCAGCGATTTGATGATCAGGTGACCCCGGTAACATTTGCCACCCCAAATATTCAATTCCATAATATCCTATATCAACCATACTTAAATAAGAGTCCATATTTTCTAAATCTTTTTTATTATTTGCAAAAATTACTATTTTTTTAGGTTGTTTCGGTATAATTTTTAAGAACTCTATAAGAGCTTTTACTCTATTTATATTACCGGTAAATATTATACCTAAATAAAAAATAGGGGCTTCAGCATCGCTTGGATTAAATCTAAATACATCTTTATCATTAACTTTATTAGTAAAATTAATATTGAGTCCGTAAAGTAAGGTATATAACCATTCTTCATAATTTTCAATTAAATTACATGGGGCCGTTATTTCCTGAAGACCTAAAACCTTTGCACCTTGCTGTTTCATCTTATTAATTAAATCTACCCATTTAGATTCAACAAGCATCATCTGACGCTGCACTATCAATTTTGCAATAGTTTTATTAACTGATGCGTTATCCGCTGCAAGACTATATAAATATTTAGTAAAATTTATATAAGAATTATCCTGATATCGAAATAATTTGGATTTCGGTGTTATGATAGTATTATCTATATTTATAAGTACCAACGTATCTGCATCTATCTTCGGTAATAAGTTTTTCATTGTTACTGAATCTACGGAGTAAGTAGGAATAATTTGACCGTAGCCCGCATACGAAATAACTAAGCAAAGTAAACTCAATAAAACTTTATTTATTCGTGTCATAAGGATTTTTACCTTTTGCATTATTATTCTTTAAAGGTGGATTATTTCTTTTTAGCTTATTTATTTGAGATATTAAATCATTAATCAGTTTAGTATAATATGCAACATCTTTATTTTTCGGAGTATTTTTATTATTATAATGATAACCAATAAATAATATATTAGAATTATAACTACTAAGTTGCAATTCCATTGAGCTTAGCAATTCTATGCTACTACTAATCATTATAAAGCATTTCGGTATAAAATTCATTTGAATAAGGAAATTGAGCATCATTTCCGCTTCCGATATATTATTACTAGTCAATATACCCTTATAAAATACCGGATAAGTATTAGCAAAACTGTCTAAATTATTAAAAATAATATAATTATTGTTTGGAAAACTATTTGAAAAATCAATATCGAAATTTTTCTTTAAATAATCGGCAAACCATATCTCAAATTTAGGAATATTATTAAAATTACCGGTAAACCCATCATTTACTGCTATTATGGGGATTTTACTATTACTCATTTCATTTACAAAATTTGGAAAATCAGATTCTTGTAATTCTTTCTTATAACTATCATTAGTTAAAATCAATTGCTTCATATAAATAGCTTTTGAATTTTTATTAATATTAAGTAAAAGAGGAGTTAGTGTAAGATAAATGTCTTTATCAAGCTGTGCAACGATAGGCACTAAAGACTTAAACAAAAATTCATCTAGAACCGTTACTACTAATAAATCCTGAGGTACATAATTTTTATTATAATTTTCTTTAAAATCTTGTTTTATTTTATTTAAACTATCCACTTCTATAATTTCTGCACGAGCTATAGAAGCAATAAATAATATTAGAATAAATATATATTTTTTAAACATTTATGATTTCCATTTTTTTAAAGGCAGCATATCACCCTGTGATTTTCTATGTCATTCCTGCGCAAACGGGAATCCAGAAAAAATAACCTTAATAATTGGTACATGTTTGACAAAATAAACATATAAAAGCTTGTTTTTTTATATGTTTTCCTAGATTCCCGCTTTCGCACGAATGACATATATTAGTGTTACCACATCATACTGCTAATATCAATCCATATTACATTATAATATGGTAAATATGTTTGGAAGTTTTTTTAGTTCGCTTGGCGGTACTGTTGGAAATGCATTTGGCGGCGGCATATTTTCAAACGTGGGAAGATTTGTCGGCAAAATGCTTGGTGAGTATTTAGATCCACTAAATCACGAACCGATAGAATATGACAATATTAAAAATTTCAAAGAAAGTTTTAAATATGTAACAGCTAATTACGGCGAACCTATACCGCTAATTTTCGGTACTGCAAGAGTTAACGGACCAATAATTTCAAATCAAAATAAGCAACTAAATTATTATGTTCTATAACCAGTTCCGTAACAAGAGCCGGTAGTAAGTAAATCTCTTTAGGGTACGAGTCTAGAGCTGATAAAATATAACTATTACCGAATAATAATTTGCTTGCAATTAGCTCACTAACAAAATCCGCTCCGGCTTTTTTGGGATTCGTTTTTTTTAGTAAATAATGCACCGGATAGTCTAAATATTACTTCTCTGGTTTTACTTTTAAGCGCTTTCCACGGAACATGTCCCGCCGATTGTGCAATTAAATTAATACATCTATATACTATAACATTTTCTCGATAAGCTTCTATGTCGACTCTGATTAAATTACCATATGCAATGTCGTTTAGTTCAATAAAATTTTGTGATTTGGTAGTACTATTCTTCCAAAACTTTTTCCAATAATTTTTTATCATATATCCTAATATATTTATTGTTTTCAGGATTATATAATGATTTGGGAGGTAGACTAAGAGAGCTTAATAAGATGTTAATGTTCGTTAATGTAATTAAAATTATTTCTTCACAAATAGAAAGATATACTATTTATTATAAAATATATTACCATGAAATATAGCAACGTGATAGGATATAAAACATGTCTTTACCATCTGAATATTATTCACAATGACCCACAACAGCTTTGAATAAGCTAATAAAATTTTATAAAAACTAAAAAATATGACGAAATAAAATCAATTTTAGCATCTAAGAACAGCTATAATTTGTTAGGGTTACATCATGCCATTACGTCATTTGATCTAGAAGCATATAAACTTATTATTTCTTATACTAACCCTAGCCACTTTACTTCTGCTGAATACGATAGATATATACATAACATCGATGATACATCTATGCTTGATGTAGCAGCATTTATAAATTTTGATACTATACCATATAGAGATACAAAAAGCAGCATGTTGCAAGAGTTGATTAAGTTTAAGAAGAGAACAATTGAGGAGCACAATAACAATGCAATTAGTGAATTTAAAATAGAAGGATTTGAATTAAAAAATTAGCTAGTTATTTAAGTTTTCAAGAGTTTAAAAGCTTTATTGAAGATAATAAAATTGAGATAAATATTGAAGAACTTAATATTGCAAAATTATCACCGATTGCATATAGCGAAAACTCTGATATTACTATTTTAATGACAAGGACTTACAATGTAAGCGATTTAAATGACAATATAATTCTTCATAACTATACAAAGCTTTTGCAATAGGGGCCTACAAATAAGTTATTAGCCTATATAGCAGGGGTTAATATTAAAGTGCAAGATAGCCTAAAAATAATATTTGATAATAAATCATTTTCTCATTATGATTGAGACAATAACCTAATATGTATAGGCGCAGAAAAATTAAATTTAGAATCAATAATAGCACATGAATTTGGACATTGCAAGTATCCCATTAAATAATAGTTTTCAAATTTTGAAAACAGATTTCGTAAAAAATGTACCATATCAAAATGATGATAAAATATTTTTGCCTAAAAATTTTGAAAGCTTAAAGCGCTTAATTAATAGTGCATATGAATATTAGTAGAGCGGCAAAACCAATACTTGATTTAACGGCAAATTTAATATTAACACCAGAGGAACAAAATGAAATTAGTAGTAAATATAACGATAGTAAAGAATTGATTAAATATTTAAAAAATGAGACTATATTACCTATATTTTACTTTAATAATTATAGACCGGAACAGATACAAGAGAATTAGAGGAAGTTATAAAAACTAATTCTCATGCCCATGTTATGTGACCAATTTAATTATTAATTAACTAAAATTACCTTGTGTAAAAGAACAGGATTATTATGCATAATTTGCAACTGATCAAAAAGTTCAATTGCAATGTATATTAACCAAGATTCTATCGCAAATAATAAAAGATAAAGATCTTACTAGCGAGCAAGTTTACTACTTAGAAAGAATTGGAAATCTTATACACAGAGAATCAGATAATAGAGCTGCAAAGTTCATAGTTAGGTATCTAGAAATTAGTATAGATAATTTATTGCATCCCATCGAAGATTCACTTATTATTAATGCAATTCAACCGCTGGTGGATTTTTGGGAGGAACACATAGTTCCTAAAATGGAATCTACTATTATAGGATGTACAAAGGAATATAATTGTGACACATTTGATGGAGCGTAATTAATTTAGCTATTGTTGTGTGGCGCTTTTTATGTCATACCTGCGAAAGCAGGAATCCAGTACTTTAAAGCTTTTTAAAGATTTTACTTTAAAAGTGAGACAATATAATAAAAAAATCTTTGCAATCAAGATTTTTTTAGCCTGGATCCCTGCTTTCGCATGTATGACATCACTGGCTTTTCGAACACTATCCGGCACTATAACAAAAAAACCTAATCACTAAAATTATACCTAATATTTTTTCTAGCAGAACTTATATCTTTTAAACGTTCACAAACCTTTTCAAAGACTTGTTTAGGCAAGATATTTGAAGCATTAATTTGTAAAAATTTATCGTCTTTTAATTTAATCGAAAAAGAAGGCTCTTGAAATTCTGGCCCATCAATTTCTCTAGCAATTTTTATATAATAACCGATTATATGACTGTTGTAATAATCACTTTTACTAATCATTTTCTTAGCTATTTTATTAATCTGCATGTCAGTTTTAGCAGTATAAGTAACCGTAAGGGCAATACCTAGCATAAGACGCTGTCTATGACTAAAAGGAATGTCTGAAGATAATATAAATTCCGAAACAAAATTTGCTCTAAGCGTTTTATCAATATTTTTATTATATTGTGCTAGCATTATAGCGAGTTCAATAATAATAAGAGTCGTGGCATCGGCATTAATTAAAAGATATTGTACTGCTTCAATATATTTTTCAATTTTACATATATTGCTATCAAATTTTACTAATCTCTTCACCCTCTCATAAATAATATCTTTTTCTGTTTCATGAGACGGCAACGAGTCAAATCTTACTCCTTCTTTTAAACCGTAATTTGAGATAATAATTTTTTCCGGTGAAAATACCTTAATCATTGCTTTTATTATTAAAACTGCATTATAATTTATGACTTTCTGCTCGTAATAACTCAGCTTTAATTTATCGATTTGCGATAATTTCTCTAAATATAACTCAAACTCTACACGATTTATTTCAAAATTATGTAAATTTTTAAGGGGATAATTTATAGACTCCATGTATATACGGCTCATTAGACGTAATGCACCGCCAATTAAATATAAATTAGGATAATGTGCAGCTCCAAATTCTTCCTCTAGCATTTTAGTAATCAGCCCGACATCACCAAAATTGCTACTAACAATAATTTTTGTACCAAGCGGCAATGATTTTAATTTACCGACTTTTTTATTTCCAATCTGTGCAAGCTCAAGACTTCCACCTCCAAGATCAGCTACAATACCGAAAGCATCACTAATACCGGAAATTAATCCGGCAGCAGTTAAATAAGCTTCACGCTCACCTGAGATAATTTCAATATCAATATTGAATCTCTTTTTAATTATAGCTTTGAATTCATCTGCTTTAGGATGCCCCCTAAGTATAGCTGTTGCAACACATCTAATATTAGTAACAGACAGTTTGGTAAAAATATGAATAAGATATTGTAGAGATAAATATGTTTGATGTTTTACGTCTAAATTATCTAAATTAAGTAAATTTGTAAGATAATTTCTAAATTTATAATTAAAAATTTCCGGCGCTCCAAGCTCATCACTTTCATAAACTACAGCTCTTAAAGCATTTGAACCGATATCAATAATAGCTGAACGCATTTTACTCATTATTTTCCGGAACAGTTATTGTTTCGGTCTCTTCCGAAGCCTCATTATTATTTGCCCTAGGGTCAAAAGGTACTTGAGTAGGTACAAAAGTCGGCGGTAATAATCTACTAGTAAAAAACTTATCTTCATAATACTTAATTTTACGAGATTTTATAGGCGGAAAGGATTCTATTAAAACAATTTGCTCATCTCTCGGTAACTGTATTACTTCTTGAGGTAAAAGTAAAGCTCTTTGAACCTGAGAAACGTTTTGGGTTCTAGTAGCAATATTAAGATCAAAAAATAAAGGTTTACTAAATGATCTTTGTTCTACCGTCTTATTACCGACAAGCTGCGATATTAAATTTGCCGTTTCATAGTTATTAGCGGCAAAAGTAATACGATATGTTGCATTAGATAAGAAAGAATTCATCCCTGCATCTTCATATGTTCCTTTTAACTGCTGTGTATCTTGGATAATTAAAAATAAACGAACTCTATAACCTCTAAAATAAGCTATACCGGCTTTAAAAGTATCCATCTTCCCGAGCGTCGGGAACTCGTCAAGTAAGAACATTACTCCATACGGCTCTTCTTTTAAATCCGGCATTTTGCGGCTTAAAAATTCTGTCGCCTGCTGATAAAACACCTGCATTAATTTTTGTAAACGCTGTATATTATCGGGTGTTAACCCTACATATACGGTTGTTTTGACTTTTTTAAATTCTTGTATATTGAAATCAGAAGATGCTGTAGCTGAATCAATAAGTGGATTTGCCCATAATTCAAGCGATGAGTTCATTGTAGATATTACGCCGGAACGCTCTTTATCGGCTTTTTGCAAAAATGCAGCAATATTCATATATGCAACAGGATGTATTACACCACCAAGCGTATCGAGTACGACCGCTAGATTATAAACTACGTCGTCACTCCTCATAGTACGCACTACTTCACCGAAAGATTTAGTTTTAGTAGGATCGGCTATTAAATATAGAGTTACGCCTAAAAATAAGCTTCGTGCCTCATTATTCCAAAAATCCTTTTCCGGCATTATAAGATTTGAAATTTTTTGAACGTCATCAACCATTTGCCCAGGCTTAGTACTAACCCAATCAATCGGATTATAACAATGAGTAACACCATCAGGATTAGAAGGCTCCCATACAAAAACTTTCTGCCCTTGCTTCTCACGCCAACCACTTGTCAACCCATGATTTTCAAGCTTTATGTCATGCACTACTACCGAATCACTCCAAAATAACAAGTTAGGTATCACAAACCCTACACCTTTACCTGAACCGGTAGGAGCAAATAATAAAGCATGCTGGAACCCGTCTGCAACAAAATATCCACCGGCATCAACACCGATCAGCATACCTTTCTTAGATCTAAGACCTGCAGCCTCTATATCTGACGGATTAGCCCAGCTTGCATCTCCATATACTTTTTCATCTTGTTTGAAAAATTGTAATGATTTTATTCTTTCAAAATTTTTAATGTAAAATATTATAACAATAATAGCCGGACTGAGAAGAGAGGCAATTAGCTTCAATTTTAAATAATTATAGTCGGCAATTTTTAACTGCCCCCAAACGTTAATAAGCCAATAAGCCCACTTATAAGCAATATTTATAGCATTTATATTTACACCTAAAGTTCCAACCTCATTAGTAAAAATTGCAACAAATGCACCGCTTATCCAAATGGTACAAAAAATAACAACCGGATGAATTATAGCATGACCGAATATATTTCTAGTCACTTTAAGTATCTTATGCCATTCCATGAATTGATATTCCTAGTTTATGCTTATATATTAGTTTTTGCGTGGAGTAATTTTTACATCATTGCGAGCAACTAAAAGGAGCGTGGCCTGGAGATTGTGCTTAGTCAATTACTTCGTAATTTCCTCGCAATGACGTTTTGAAACCATCCCCTCAGCGTTCTTGTTCTTCTTATAATATACTTCCGAAACATATCTTTTCCCGCCGCTACCGCGTTTTAACTGCACAACGATATCTACAACGGTTAAAATATACTTCTTTACTTCTTCAGGCGGCATACCAAGATCTGCTTGCATAACCATAAGCTTTAACTGCTCAATAGCCATAGCGGGACTATCAGCATGCAGTGTTGATATTGAACCGGGATGACCTGTATTAATAGCACGCAAAAAACTAAAAGCTTCCTTACCTCGCAGCTCACCTACTATAATCCTATCTGGTCTTAAACGCAAACAGGCCTCTATTAAATCTTGAGTAGTAACATTTGCACGCCCCTGTCCTCCTTTGGAAGCCAGTAAATGCACTCTGTTAGGATGGCGTGATAGCACAACCTCACGAGCATCTTCTACAGTAATTAATCTTTCTATTGCAGGTATTTCAGTGAGTGCTGCATTAGTAAAAGTAGTTTTACCGGTTGAAGTACCGCCGCTAATTATGATATTTTTCTTTGAAACAACTGCATGTCTAATAAATTCTTTAATCTTTTTTTCAGCTAAGAAATTATTTAAAATTACTGCATCTTCATCTACTAAACTCTCTGTTGCAGTATCATCAAATGCCCCCATTTTAGCATATTCATCTAAAGTTAGATTCATACCGCTAGGCTTTCTTATAGCATAAATGATTTGTCCTATCTCACAAGCAGGAGGAAATACTATTTGAATACGGTAGCCATTCGGCAAAGTTGCCGAAAGAAGCGGTTTTTCTTCTGAAATCATCTGTTCGGTAGATTGAGCGACTAAACTCCCTAATGCAAGTAGATGTTCGCTATCCAGTTCCGGTATTTGTTTAGAATATATATCGCCTTTTTTTTCAACCCATACTTCTCCGGGCTTATTAACCATAATTTCGTTAATACCGTCTTCAGCAAATAAATTTTTAAAAGGAAGTAAAAACGTCTCTAAGGCTGCAAATTCTTCATTCATTTCATTACCCTCGATTTTAATAAAACGGCTTTTGGGAATTTATAATCCTTATTAACGTATATTCTAACCGGCGTACCTTGATTAACCGTTGTCGTCGGCTTAAACTGCTGCTGAGTTATCATATTTTTTACAACATTCGTTACATCCGTAAAAGCTTGAGTAGAAGCTTGTTGTGCTTGCGTCGGAGTTGATGCTATAGAGGTAGTAGTAAGCAAACTTGAAGCTGCCGTATTAACTGCCTGTACTAAGGTTTGAAGTCTCTGCTCAGCAGTATTCGCTGAAGAAGCAGTTTGTGCGGTTGTACATGCTTGAGTCATAGTAGTATAAGCAGTCGAAGTTTTATCGGTAATAGCAGCAAGTATATTAGTACAAATTGTAACTATCCTAGTATTTGCATCTATAGCGGTATTAGACGCAATAGTTTGAGCAGTATTTAACAATTGTTTTGCCGTAGCACTATTGGTAGCCGCTGCCTGAGAAGCTATAGGAGGCGGCACTAACTTATCAAGGACTTTAGCAAGCCCTATATTAAAGCCGGATTGTAATACGGCATTTGCAAATTGTTCTTTATATTTATTATCAACTCTTCCTTGTAATCCCGGTCTACCTAAATTATCAACTGCAGGTGAGTCGAATTCTATAGTATAACCGCTCGTTAAATCGATTCTATCCCATATTATAGAAACTCTACCATAACTATCGGACGAAGTTGAGGTTGCATATTTACCGAATATTTTTGACCCTTTCGGTATCAATATCACTTTATCTTTCTCAGAAAATACGTCTCTACTAATAATGGCTCTTATTTCACCGCCGAGATCACTATTTATTGCCGTCTCAAGGACTGCATCAATTAATTTACCGCGTCCGAGAACCAAAGACATATCACCGCGATCTTTAAAGGTCGTTTCCGCCGTAATCTGTTCCGGTGTTTTTTTAGGCTCTACACCAGCAATTAACACTATAGCTGATTTTCTTTTTGCTTCACGACGTTGCTTCTCTGCATCACTCTCAACTAACGTTCCTGAAGTCGAAGGCAACGAAACCGGCGGCAATGGAAGCGTTTTGTCTTTATTCTCTTCTACAGGAGTAGTAGGAGGTAAGACCGGTGGAACTTTTACTACCGGAGGGGGAGGCGGTGGAGGAGCGGTGGGCGTCTCAAGCTTAGGCGGATCAGGTAACTTTGGAATCTCCGGAATATTATCATCAACCTCCGTAACAGGTTTTACAATATTACTCGGTATCTGAGTCTCCTGTATTTCTACTTTTTCAGTACCGAAAAAAAGAGTATAAAAAATATATATAAAAATACCACAAATTACGACTACTATCGCAATACTCTTATTAAAGCTAACCGAAACTTTTGATAATTCTCTTTGTACTTCAGGAAAATCTGCTCCTGATAAAGAACTGGTATTATGATTGTTATTTTGCTCTTCAGCCATATCTAAATTATATTAGTTAAAGTGTTTTTATTGTCATTGTTGCGTGGATCGATTTTTCCGTCATTGCGCGGAAACCTCAGAGCAATTGTACGTCCGCAATCTCAGGAGTTTGTATTATTTCATGAGATTGCCACGCAGCCTACTGCTGCTCACAATGACATATCTACGCAGAAATGACATCGATTAAAATCTTGCCATGTAATTACTATTTTTCTTAGGATAGTAAAATTTAATTACATATACTAAATCCCTTTCGTTACCCATCATAAGTTCCGTAGAAGCGATATCAAATTCATATATTCTTTTATTAGTTATAATAGTCATATTTGTACGAATATCTTTTTCAAGAGGCTTAATAAATAATCTATTTGCCAAAGGAGTTATTTTCCAAGCATAAGCATCCCCAAGAATTATATTTTGGATTTCTTCGTTTTTAGCAAATTCTATATGCGATTGAAAGCCAAAATGCAAAACTAATAAATAAACTTCATTTGGATTATATATATAAGTTTTTATCCTATTATCTTTAGTTATAGATAAATCATCTACATAATTATTACTACTATTACATGGATCATCTACAAGTGGACATTCTCGTTGTACTGTAAAACCACTTAATAATATAAAAACTAAAAAATAAAATCTAACTATTGTCATCGTCTACCCTATATCCGTTCACTTGAAACCCTACCGGATTTACATCAAGTTCTGAATCTGTTAATTGCATAGGCACATAAGCATAACTTACTACCGCTATTTTATTATAAACTAATTGGTTTCCTGATGTTTCATTTACGGAAAATCTAACTATATATTTATCTGCTGCGATTTTTGACCATGACTTTATTACTAAAAATGTAGTATTCTTTTCCTTATATTTTAAAGTAGGATCAAAATCTTTATTTCTTATATAGCCAAGATAATTGTAATAAACACTGCTTGTTGAAAATAATCTTATTGTCGTACGAGCTATCGTCGCAAAATCAACCGGATTATATGTTTCCCGTGCCGTTATATATTTCTTTATAAAATACCTTGTAAGAGACTCATCCGCCGTTAACACTGGTGATGAAATAGGTTCTACCACTGAGGCACGTCCGGTATTACTATTAAGCTGAATAACAAAAGGCTCAAACTGTTTAGATTTCACTACAAAGGCTATTACTAAAGTTGCTATAACCATAAAAATGGTTAGTAGTATTATTAATATGATAAGTAAGTTACGTTGAACAAGTAACTTATCAGATCGCTCTTCATACCAATTCTGAGTAATTTTTAAAGGATTAGCCGATTTAATACTTTCTTGCGTTTGTGTATCTCCTGAACCGCTTTGCGAGTTATTACTTGATTTAAAGAAGCCAAATATATTATTCATATCAAAGGTATTTTTATTATTACATTGTTATTGTGTAAAACTATTACTTTTATACTATATTTACTGAATTAACAGGTCTTCTTATACAAGGATTTACGCTTACACTCGAACCATCATCTATATCAGCAGAAACGCACGGGCTTTTAATTTCATAAGGAGCTGAAGAGGTACATGACAACAATTGAGCAAGCATAATTAATACTAATAGAAGCTTTAATGATTTTAACATTCTAATTATACATTATTAAATTATCTTGTTACTATTTTAAAATTACCTTACTATACAATAGTTCACAAGCATTTTTTAAAAAAATCTATTTATAAATAGAAAAAAATATTAAAAAGATTGTAAACTATTATACTCTGAAGTAAATAAAGAGTAGTTATACGAAGTTCAGCTTAGGAGAAGAGCGTATACTTAATATGTGGCTACCTGCGGACTTATAAAGACATTGTCGCCAATTTTTCAAGTGGGATGAGTATAACATAATAACTACCATCAATAATTGTTATTGTATAATTTTAATTTAAAATTTATTTATTTTAATTTTAAAGTTAAACAATATTTGGTATTGTAGCAATAATATAAACTTATTTTATAGCTTAAATAACATTAAATTAAATCATAATCATATTATAATAATTATGATAGAGTTTTAAAACAGAATAAAATTAGATATTAATCTAGTAATTATGGACCCATTAACCAACGCAATACAAGAATATATAAAATCCGGCGAATATTTTATTGATGCAAGAAAATGGTATAATTTTAAGTATATCTTACCGTTAAGTCATAGAAGTCTTCTGCTTTTAATATGCACGATTTTTACCTTATTATTAACCTTAATTTGTATAAATATCAACATATTGCTACCTATAAACAAAAAAGTAAATTATTTGATAAAAGATGATGCCGAACAACAAGCTGCCGTTACTAATACTAAACATTCAACATTAGCAAATCCTTATATCTCTATTGCAAATATTATGCTTCAGAATTATGTAAAACAACGAGAAGAATACAATTACGATATATTAAAAGAACAATTTACCTTTATCAAAAATGCTTCTACGAGTATTGTTTATATGCAATTTGCTAATTTTATGAATATTGATAACCCATTATCACCGGTCATAAGATATCAAAAACTATATAGACGCTCAATTAATATATTATCAATTAACAATATAAACAATAACGAGGCAGTTGTTACTTTTGAATCATTGGCAAAAAATAGTACGGATGCAATTTTAGAAAATATGGTATGGGAAGCAAAAATCGGATTTATAATGGATTCTATCAGTACAAATACATCACCTGATATGCCGTTCAATTTTACCGTTACTAGTTACAAGCTAAAGTTATTAAGGAATAAAAATCAGAAATAATATGAAGCAACTAATAATATTTTGTACTTTTATAATACTGACATTAGATGTATTTGCGCTTACTATATCTCGACCTCTAGGTCGAGACCCACGTTTAAGAGTTATGACTTATAACCCTGACGATGTTTTCAAATTCACAGGATATTACGGCTATCAAGCAAGTATAGAACTAGCAAGAGACGAGGAAATAGTAAGTATTTCTATGGGAGATACTACTTCATGGCAAATAGTACCTGCCGGTCATAGGATTTTTATTAAACCGATGGAACCAGATGCTACTACTAATATGACTTTAATTACTAATAAACGGACGTACTTCTTTGAACTATATGCTGCCGAAACTCTTGATATGCGTGATCCTGAAATGGTCTTTAACGTAAAGTTTCTTTATCCGGATGACGAAAATGACAATATGAGCGGTCATATGCAAACTTTTTCTGCTGCCCTAGCAAGTCCCGACCTGACTCATCCTGAAAAATATAACTTTAATTACTATATTAGCGGCAGCGAAGAAATAGCTCCTATTAAAATTTTTGATGACGGCGAGTTTACTTATCTACAATTTAGAGATAAAAACGCCGAAATTTCCGGTATTTTTGCTGTAGATGATGCACTTCGAGAATCTTTAGTAAATTATCGCCTTGCTCAAGATAATCCTAATATGGTGATCCTTGAACAGGTTTTTCCTAAGCTCGCTATACGTAAGGGCAAAAAAGTCACATGCGTATTTAATCAGTCTTTCAAAGCGTATTAATGTCTACCAACGTCATTGCGGCAATGACGATAAAACTGATTCAGTTAACAATACTTTTCTTACAATAACAATATAATTATGCATAATTTAATATATTTCTTTGCCTTGATCTTACTAACTAGCGGCTTATTTATAATGCTTACAAGTCGTAATTATATTCATAAAATTATCGGGCTTGGAATCTTTCAAAGTTCGGTGTTAGTATTTTATTTAAGTATCGGAAAAATTAAAACAGGTGGTGTACCTATTTTCCAAGAGGGCATCACTACTTACACTAGCCCTTTGCCTCATGTATTAATGCTAACTGCTATAGTAGTTGGGTTTGCTACTCTTAGCGTAGCTTTAAGTTTAATATATCAAATTTATAAACATTTTGGTACAATATCAGAAAATGAAATTAATTTTGATAAATGATTCTAGCTAACCATGTCCCTATCATACAAATATTATTCCCTTTATTTGGGGCTTTACTCTCAATAATATCTTTTCGCTTTATTACCTTTGCACGAATAATTACTACGATTTGTATTTTATCTAGCCTTTTGGTCAGTGTTTATGGATATAGCATTATACAAAATACGGAGCTATCTTACACCATGGGAGGATGGACTTCAAAAATAGGAATAGAATATCGGCTAAATGCACTAAACCAAACTATTATTATTTATCTTAACTTGGTTTTATTATTCTTTTTAGTTTTTTGTCATAAGATTACTAATCAAACTATCTTAAAATATATAAACAATAATAGAAAATCTTTATTTTACGGTATATTATTATTCGCTCATACGGGCTATTTAGGGATGATGGCTACTCATGATTTTTTTAATCTATATATATTTATAGAGATTTCGGCACTTAGTAGCTATGTCCTGATAGCCTCAGGTAATAATCCAAAATCTTTAATCGGAGCTTTTGATTATTTGATAATAGGTAGTATCGGTGCAACTCTTATTCTTATATCTATAGGATTTTTGCTAAGCATTACGGGTAGTTTGAATATGGCAGAAATTGCAGCGTATTTACAAGCAAATACTAATTCCCGTATAATCACTATAGCTATCGGTTTTTTCTTAATAGGTGCTATTTTAAAAACAGCTTTTTTCCCTATGCATTTTTGGATGATGAGAGCTTATAATAACACGGCTTCAGTTATTTTAGTATATTTAGCAGGGATTTCTACTATAATAGGAATATATATAATATATAAATTTACTTATATTATTATAGGCTATGAGACAATTAAAACGGCTATTACAAATTTTATAAAACCTATCGCTTTAGCTACTCTTATTATAGCCCCATATTTTGCTTACCAAACAAAAGATTTCAAGAATATTATAATATATTCATGTTGCACTCAAATAGGTTACGTATTTTTATTATACGTAACCGAAAACGGTATAATAGTTTTACCAAGTTTATTACTTGCGGATAGTATAAATAAAATAGCTCTTTTCTTGATAGATGCTTATAATGGAAGCTATAAAAGAGAACCTAACAAAGTTTTAATAATAATTGCTATTATGTGCAGCTGTGGCTTACCTATCAGTCCATTATTTTTTATCAAAGTAAATATTCTTGAATTATTATTAACACAAAATCTACTATTAGATTTTATTATAATTTTACTTAGCTCCGTAGGATCGTTATTTTACCATTATAAAATGGTACTATTGTCATTCCCGCGAAAGCGGGAATCCAGTAATTAAAAAATATAAACACAGTAAGTTTTTAAAACTAAAAGCACGATTTATCTCGCTTTTTCTGGATTCCCCCACTTTTAGCTAGGCATGACATAGAAAGCCATACAGGTAATGCTCTAACCATACTATCAAAAAAAGTATAATAACTTATCATGATTACACAATTTACTACTCCGAGTCTTTTGATTCTATCAACTTTGCTAGTTGGTGCATTAAACTTAACTAGCCCGTATACCACTCAAAAAGATAGCTTTATACGTAATTTTTTACTTATTACTATCGCTATTTTTTTCTTCGGTAATATTTTAATTATAGACTGGTTGTTTTTAAAAGGTATTAGAGCAGGATTTGAATTTAATATATCCGGTAATTACTCTATAGGATTCCATCTTGAACCTTTAGGGCTTATTTTCTTAAGTTTAATAGGCTTTTTATGGATTTGTGCTTTACTTTACACTCCTAAATATCTTGCTATTAATAATATAGACTATTCTTCTAGATTCTTATTTTTCTTTAACTTCACTATTCTAATCGGTGTTTTAATTGCTTTCTCTAGCAACTTATTCACGATGTTTATTTGCTATGAGCTTTTAACTATTTCTACAGCTTTTTTAATAGGACATACCAAAAATAACATAGTACTTAGCGGGTTATATAAATATCTAAAAATTCTGATGATTTCTGCCACAATATTATTTTTACCGGCAGTGATAATTATTTATACTAAAACCGGTAACGGAGATTTTGCAAGTGGGAGTTTAGTAGAAAATTATTTTTCCAAAAACCAGTCAATTATTTTATTGTTAATGTTTATTTGCGGTATTGCTAAAACTGCAATTTTTCCGGTGCATTCATGGCTTCCTGCTGCAATGGTTGCACATTACCCCATTAGTAGTTTGCTGCATGCCGTAATAGTGGTTAAAACCGGATTATTTTGTATTTACAAAATCCTATTATATATATTCGGTTTATCGTATTTACAAATGATATTTGCCGAGTTTAACTGGTTAATTTTTATACCGATAGTAAGCATATTTTATAGCTCAATCAAAGCCCTAGACACGGATAATATCAAAAAAATACTCGCCTACTCCACTATGAACCAATTAAGCCTTGCATTGCTTAGTGCTTTCATGTTAACACCTAAGGCACTTGGAGCTGCAATACTCCATTTAGTTTCACATTCTTTTACAAAAATCTGCTTATTTTATAGTATGGGAAGTATTTACAGTTTAAAGAAAGCCAATCAAGTACAGAATTTACATGGTATATCCAAAGAATTTCCTTTAATTTCTTTTATTATATCTATCTCTTCATTATCATTAATCGGTATACCTATCTTTAGCGGATTTATTAGCAAATTCTCAATATTACTTGCCGCAAGCGAACAGAATCAAATCATTGTTATGATTGTCGTAATAGCTAGTAGTATATTCTCAAGCCTTTACCTGCTCAAAATATTAAGCTCTATTTATAAACCTTCTTTAGTAGAATCTAGCGTAACAAAACCACTCCCCTACTCTATGCAAATTAGTATAATAATGTGCTGCTGTGCCGTAACTCTTTTCTATTTTATTCAAATCTTAATCAGAGAATTTTTAGCTTATATTACATAAACATATTTACATAATCTACACATAATCATATAATATTTATACCTTTGATACTTCAAAAGTTGGAAGTCAAATAAGCAGTACGCCTACACAGCGTACAATAGTGAGCACAGGCAAATCCCGAAATTTGACGTACCAAATCTTGAAGTATCAAAGGTATAAATATGGCACAAATTATTAGAGCAACAGAATTTGTACGATCTTTTTCAGATATTATGAATAGAGTTTACTATAAAGGCGAAAGCTTTGACATTCAAAAAGGTAATCATATCGTAGCAAGGATTACGCCTGCAGAAATCAAACCTTCTGTAGCAGTAAGAGACTTAGAGGAAACTTTTAAAAATGGTCCACATCTTGATCCTGAAGATGCTGATCAATTCATGAAAAATCGCGAAGAAATAAGACACAATACTAAACAAGATATTAAAAAATTAGTTGAAGGGATTAGTTATTGATACTGTTATAATCATAGCTTTAGAAAGAGAAAAGGTAAGTAAGTACTAAGCAATGGTCACATTACGGTCAGACTTATATTAGCCCTATTGTGTTAACTGCACTATTAATAGGAGTAGATAGAGTCAAGAATGAGAATAAACGTATAAAATGTTTAGCTTTTATAGAATACGTAACAAGTCTGTTTACTATATTACCTTTCGTATTGAAGAAGTATATACATATGCACGTATTACTCATGATTTATACACACAACGTATAACTATAGGAACTCATGATATGCTTATTGCAGCAACGGCTATTACAAAAGGTTTTCTGATATTAACTCTAAATGTAAAAGACTTTAAAAGAATCCAGGGACTAGAGGTTTTAACAGTTTCTTCTAAGGATTAAAATGTTTATTCAAAATACCAAGTGTACATTTCCGCTTACTAATTTTGAGCTTATGTTTGATTTTCACCCACAAAATCAGCTAATAGCTCTAGCATTTCTAATTGTTACTGCTATCTTAAATCTTTATACAATTTCCCAAAATAGAAAATTAGAATGCTTAATCGGTAGTTTATACTGTTTATCCTCTATTATATGCGTATTTGCAGCTGATTTTATTTCCATGATAATCTCGCTTGAATTCATGACGATTTTTGCCTGCATAATTATTTTTTGTGACCAATTAAAGATAAAACCGGCACGTCAATATTTCCTCACTCATTTATGCAGCAGCGGGCTAATCTTAATCGGTATGACTCTTCTAATCCAAACAACAAGTAATACGACTTTTACTTCTTTAACGGAATCAGTAAATAATTTTGAGTTACCAGCAATATTCATACTTGCAGGTTGTTTAATTAATGCCTCGGCTATTTTTGTAAACGGCTGGGTGGTTCATTGCTATCCTATAGCTTCAAGTAGCGGTATTATATATTTAATTAGTTTTACTACTAAAGTTAGTTTAATTATCATTTTAAAATTATTTAGCGGTCTTGAGATATTAAAGTTTTTTGGGATATCAATGATCATTTACGGATTAGTATTGTCTCTAATTGAAAAAAAACTTAAACGATTAATATGTTATCTTACCGTATCACAGCTTGGTTTTATATTAACGGCTATTAGCATAAACTCTCCAAATATAGCGTATCTTATCACAAGCTTTATATTCATACATATATTATATAACGGATTATTTGCTTTATATTTCGCTTATATAGAAGATGAGTATAATATTAAAAATTACCAAGATCTTCAGAATACTCAAATTAATTTTATTTTATTAAGCGGATTTGTTATTAGTATATTGATCTATACATCTATACTGCCTATTAGTTCTTCTTATATTAAAGATGAAATAGCTAATATTTTAAACGAGAATAGTGTAATGCTATTTTCCAAGATAGCGACTTGTACCGTATTATTTGGGTTGTTGATGGAGAGTGCTACGTCATTCCTGCGAAAGCAGGAATCCAGTAAAAACCTTAAAAATAAAAGCTTTATAATATTTCTGGATTCCCGCGAAAGCGCGAATGACATAAGAACTATACCCTACCTCTCTTTCTGCATCATCACTTTATGCATATGTTTATTCTACCCTATTCAAATATCACATACTGCTAACTTTAAGCTAGTGATCCTTGCAATCTCACTGTTATTGGCTTTAATATTTAGAAAAATACCACGCATTTCGACAGAAAACATAAACCTTGACCTATACCAATATATTGAAAAATTTATATATTTCAGTATCGATAAATATAAAGAAACGGCAGACAATAATGAAGATGCGGCAGAATATCTTAATTTTAAGGTTATTTGGGATAATATTTTAAGTAAAATATCTGCTTGGCATAATCAGCAAACTGCTATATTGATTGTATTATTCCTATTAATTAGTTTGATTTTAACACTACAATAATTCGATGTCATTGTTGTATAGATACCAAAATCATCATTGCAAGAAGAAACTGTAAGTTTCAACGAAGCAATCTAGTAAACAATTCTGATTACAGAATTTTTTTATTATTTTACTAGATTGCCGCGTCGCCTACGGCTCCTCGCAAGGACGACTTGAGGCATAACAACACAAAAAAATAAAAAACATGAAACCACCAATAACAGACAAACAAAATTACAGCTTTGAAGTTCACGAAACAACAATAAACGATGATTATCACTGGCTGCGTGATCCTAAGTGGCCAAATGTAGAAGACTCTAAAATTTTAGATTATTTAAAAGCTGAGAATCAATATACCGAAAATTTCTTTGCCGATCTGCAAAATGATAAGGAAAAGATTTTTAAAGAATTAAAAGGACGGGTTAAATTAGACGATGAATCGGTTTATGTTAAGAACAAAGAGTATTACTATTACCATAGAGTAGAGGAGAATAAAAATTATCCGATATATTGCAGAAAGCATAATAATATGGATTCAGCAGAAGAAGTAATATTAGATGTCAACCTTCTTGCTCCAAATAGCAGTTTTACTGATGTTGCTACAGTTGCAATGTCACCTGATCACAATTTAATGGCTTATAGTGTTAATTTTACAGGTAATGAACAATACAATATCAAAATATACAACCTTAAAGAACAAAAATACTTACCTGATGAATTAGGCAATGTACAGCTAAATCTCGATCGCTTCAGACAAGATGAATTTCAGGATAAGCCTGCGGAACGTACAAATGTACGTGAGCATAGGCGCATGCCGCAAAATTCGCTTGTATCAAGCGATCGAGATTTAGCTGTAGCTCCTACTATAATTTGGCATGAACACTTAAACGGCTTTTTCTATATTACTATTAATGAGAATCAACGCTGGGATAAGGTAATGTTTCACCGTCTAGGTGAAGAGGTCACTCAGGATAAATTAATATTCGAGGTAAAAAACCCTCTTCATTTTATCAGCTGCAAGAAATCAGCAAGTCATGAATATATTTTTATAAATTCAGGCGATCATAATGAAAATGAAATTTACGTAATTTCTATGCAGGATGATAGTTTTACGCCTAAATTAGTACGAGCTGCAGAAAACAAAATATTCTATGAAATAGAATATAATGGCAATTATTTTTATATTAGAACTAATTATAAAGCTAAAAATTTCCATGTTATAAAACTGCCGGTAAATAATTTTGAAAATACTAGCTGGGATGATTGGGATAATATTTATATTAAGGAAGAACAAGAAAAATATTTAAAAAGCTTTAATGTTACAAATAATTATTTAATCTTAAACTATCGTGACCAAGGTTTACCGCTAATTAAAATAAAGCGATTTAAAGATTTACAAGAAAACACAATTCATTTTCCCGACGAAAGTTTCCAAGCAAGTATTTTTTCTACAAACTTTGAGGAAGACGATATCAGAATAGATTACTCTTCTCTAGCAAGACCCAATACCACTTATAGCTACGATTTTAATAGCGATAAATTAACGATATTAAAGAGCCACGAAATACCTTCAGGCTTTAACCCGGAGGAGTATAAAGTAGAGAGAATATTTGCAGATAATGAAGATGTAAAAGTACCTATAACCTTGTTTTATAAAAAATCTTTATTTAAAAAAGACGGTTCAAATCCTTTATATCTAATGGGTTACGGTGCTTATGGCATCGCTATGCCCGTCAATTTTAGAAATACAGCAGTGACACTTGCCAATCGCGGTTTTATTTACGCAGTTGCTCATATTAGAGGTGGCGATGATCTAGGTCATGATTGGTATGAAGCTGCTAAGTTTTTAACCAAAAAAAGAACATTTGAAGACTTCATAGCCTGTAGTAGAGCTTTAATTAACAAGCAATATACAAGTAACAACAATATAGTAATAATGGGCGGTAGTGCCGGCGGTATGTTAATCGGTTACATACTCAACGAAAAACCGGAAATCTATAGAGCAGCAATCGCGCATGTACCGTTTGTTGATGTTTTGAGTACCATGCTTGACGAAAGCTTACCGTTAACTCTCTTGGAATATAATGAGTGGGGTAATCCGAAAGAGAAAGAATATTTTGAATATATTAAATCATATTCCCCTTATGATAACGTAAAAACACAACACTACCCTGCTCTATTCGTTACTTGCGGTATATCCGACCCACGTGTAGGTTACTGGGAACCTGCTAAATGGGTAGCAAAATTACGAGCACTAAAAATGGACAATAATCCCTTATTATTAAAAATAAATATGGATACGGGACATAAAGGTTCTGCCGGTCGTTTTGATTATCTGAAAGAGATAGCTGACGAATTAGTATTTATTTTTAAGGTGTTTGATGTTGAGGTTTAGTTAGCAGATTTGTTGCTGGAATCCTATTATGTCATTCCTGCGAAAGCAGGAAGCCAGGAACAAGCGCAATAAATTGAGCTTTTAAAAAGCTTTAAAGTACTGGATTCCTGCTTTTGCAGGAATGACATACAACACCTCTACTGAATACAAAAACAATGCATAAAAATTATCTAGAACAATTACAAAAATTACCGATTACTTTAATTTTACTAATTAGCTTAATTTGCTGTATTGGTTTCATTGTGCTTTATTCTGCAGCAAATAGTAATTTGCAGCCCTGGGCTTACAAACAAATTATAAATTTTTGTATATTCTTGCCTTTAGCTATTATTATTACATTAATTGATTTACGCATAATATTTAGGTTATCGTATATCTTTTATTTGTGCGTACTCGCTTTACTAGTAGCCGTGGAGCTTTTCGGCTCAACTGCCATGGGCGGTAAAAGATGGATTGATATCGGTATAGTTAAGCTTCAACCTTCCGAACCGATAAAAATCGCCGTTGTACTAATGCTTGCTAGATATTTCCATTCACTCACAATTGATGATCTTACAAAATTTCATAAAGTTATTATACCGATTATAGGAGTTTTAATACCGGCTTTTCTAATAATTAGAGAACCAGATTTAGGTACGGGAATGATTGTTTTAATTGTTTCGGCAATTATATTTTTTGCGGCAGGTCTTAGAATAAAATATTTTATAATACTAGGTCTTGCTGCTCTTATTAGCCTACCTATTGCTTGGAATATGATGTATGATTATCAAAAAAAACGGGTAATGGTTTTTTTAGATCCCGAACATGATCCGCTCGGTGCTAGTTATAATATTATTCAGTCTAAAATCGCTATAGGTTCAGGTAGCCTATTTGGACGCGGTTTAAATCAAGGTAGCCAAAGCCATTTGGATTTTCTTCCCGAACATCAAACTGACTTTATCTTTGCTACCTTCGCTGAAGAGTTCGGCTTTATAGGAGGAATGTTTTTACTAATATTATATTTTGCACTTATAACTATTTCTTTATTAATTGCCACAAATTGCCGAGAGATTTTTAGTAAATTAATGGTAATAGGTATTACTTCAATCTTATTTATTCACGTATTTATTAATATAGCTATGGTTATGGGCTTGCTTCCCGTAGTAGGCGTACCGCTACCGTTTATTTCTTACGGCGGAACAATGATCGCATCCATGCTAATCGGCTTTGGGCTTGTGATGAATGCTCAGGTACACAGACATACCGCTTTAAACTAGTGCAATCATATTGACAAAATGGATAACATAAATTAATAATAAGTTGCACTTCACTTTCTGATTTTCGTATAAAGCGAAATTTCCTATTGACTTTTATATAAAACAGTATAGATTTCTTTACAATTTAATTTTTTATAAAGCATTTATGCTCGGCTATGAGAAAGCACAAACAAGTTTAAATAGAGAACCAAAACAAGCATGAGGTTTTTTGTCTATTGGCACTTTTCTTGAATATTTTGATTTATATTTATATGTACATATGGCAGCAGTGCTTCTCAACGAACTTTTCCTCAAGCTGATCCTCAGACTGCTCTAATCTATAAAGCAGCTGCATTATGTTCAACATATGTATTTAGACCGATAGGAGCATTAATCTTTGGTTGACTTGGTGATAATATAGGAAGAAAATCAACTATAATAATAACTACTTTGCTTATGACTATAGCTTGTTTTATTATGGCAAATCTTCAGCTTATGATGAAATAGGAATGTAGCTACATGGGTTATGATAGCATGCCGTATGGCACAAGGCATGTCCTCAATGGAGAAAGTAATAGGAGCAGATGTATATTTAACTGAATTGACCACCTGTACAATATCCAACTGTAGCAACTTTAGATAGTTTTTGTATATTAGGTGGTTTTGGAGCATTATGCTTAGCTTCTTTAGTTACTTCATTTGGTTTTAGTTGGCGTATAGCTTTTTGAATCGGTGCTGGAATCACTATAGTAGGAGTCATCGTGAGAACTTCGCTTAGAGAGACACCGGAGTTTGTGGATGCTAAACGATATTTAAGAAACACTTTAGAACAAGCTAATATTGATCCTAAGAAGATAAAAGTAATATTATTAAAACTATTATAGCGTTTTTTTTATTAGATTGTACAGGTCCTGTAGCATTTTATGTATCATATATTTATTGTGCTAATATATTAAAAATACTGTTAATTATAGCCCTGCAGAAATTATTCATCAAAATTTATTTGTAGCACAGTTTAATTAATTGTTTTTTATTTCATGTGCCTCTATATACACAGCAATTTTTACCAAACTAATTAAACTTTCCTCATTTTTTCAGGTGATTTAGCACCTAAAGTTTGTAAATTATACATTCTGTCAAAGAACTTTATTAATACTGTATTATATCTTTTTTGTCTAACTAGCAAATTCAGACTTTTCTCTCTACTTATTTTGCCGTAAGGTTTTATTCTAGTTAAACCCTCTACGTGCTTTGCTACTTCCGGTCCAATAGTTATTACTTCTTCAGTCAGTGCTGTATCTTCAATAGTATCATGCAGTAAAGCAGTTTGCAGCATAATAGCATTATAAAGCTTAGGAGCTTATTCGGCTACAAACTCTGCGAGCATAATCGCTACTTCAATCGGGTGAGAATAATAAGGATCGCCTAATTGACGTATTTGTAAGCCGTGATACTTGCGAGCGTAGTAGATACCTTTTTTAACTTCTTCTATATCAACAGGATTTTTTACTTTAGAATTTAAATATTCGATGTTGTCTAATAGTTTTTTAGCGTAAACGCAAGTTTCAAACTTTTCTTTCCAAGAGCTTAAATCTTCCATAAAAGTCATTTCTTATTTTTATTAATAATAGTTGATTACAATTAAAACAAAAATTAAAAATTGTAATAATAAATGGCTTTTTAATCCTAAAGAAGCATAATAATTTTAACCTTTTGGTATTTAAGCAACTTCATGATGTTTTATTAGTGCTGTTATTGCTTATCCCGTATAAAGCTTATCTGCCAAAAACTTTCTTCTTTATATTATCTTCTTCTAAAAAATATATCACTTTTTTCATTCAATATATCATCACGGTTTGTATATAAAGATTCAATAAATAAAATAGAGTCCTTTAAAGCTAGTTGCACAGCTCTATATTATCCTGATCATGTCTTTTTATAGCTTTAGAAAGCCCAAATTCTTTAACTACATTACC